>CAYXGR010000132.1:0-7882 GCA_964464525.1 uncultured Planctomycetaceae bacterium | reverse complement strand
AACGGGCTTCCTGATAGCAGGCTACTCGTAACTCGTAACTGGCATAGCCCCGAACCACACCCGCAGATTGTGTCGTGTACCCCATAGCAATCCCCAACGACACGCCATGTTGCAACGTCCCATCTCGTGTTTTAGACTCATCCTTTCTGACCACTGATTCCGAGGGTTCGATTCGCCGCATGGAAATCCATATCGCGATGCTTCCATTTTTTCTGGATGTGTCTCCAAACAAAAGGACGGTCCGAACGTGGGCATCATCGAGGAAGAGCTTCAATATCTGGAAGACGACGAAGGCGAGAACTCGGGCGAAGAGGAAATCACCCCGGACGGCCTGCCATTGGCAGGAGCGATCGCGCCTTTGGGGGGAACTTCCGAGGAACAATCCAGCCACAACATACCCAAGTTGTTGCCGGTCCTGCCGATTCGAGACACGGTCGTCTTTCCCGGCACCATCGTTCCGCTCACGGTCGGTCGCGACAAGTCCAAAAAGCTCGTCGCCGACATCTACAGCGGTTCGAAGATTCTCGGCGTCGTCGCCCAACGCCACAGCGAGACGGAGAGTCCCGACCTCGATGAGCTTTATCGCGTCGGGACCGTCGTCGCCGTCCTCAAGCGTCTCGAACTCGGCGACGGCAGCCAGTCGATCATCGTCCACGGTCTGACGCGGTTCGGCATTGAGATCCTGACACAGACGGATCCCTACCTCGTGGCCCGCGCCCACCCGCGCGAAGACATCTATACCGAATCCACCGAACTCGAAGCCCTCATCGAAACCGCCCGGCGGTTGGCCCGGCGTGTCATCGAATTGACGCCCGGCGTGCCCGAAGAGGCGCTGACGATCATGGAGAACATCGAGAAGCCGGGTTCTCTTGCGGATTACTTGTCCGCCAATCTGACGATCGATCTGGTCAACAAGCAGGAAATCCTGGAGACGTTTGACATACCCGATCGACTTCGAAAGATTCACGCTGCCCTGGCGACACAACTGGAGATTCTCGAGCTTTCCAACCAGATACACAGTCGGGTGAAGGAGGAGATCGACAAGTCGCAGAGGGAATACTATCTCCAGGAGCAGCTTCAGGCGATCCAAAAAGAGCTGGGCGTCACGGACGGTCGTGATGCCGAAATCGATCGCCTCAAGGAGTCGATCGCCAAGGCGAAGATGCCGGAGGCCGTCGAGCAGGAGGCCCATCGCGAACTCGATCGGCTGGCCCGGATGCACCAGGCCTCGCCCGAATACAGCGGCATTCTCGACTTTCTTGAATGGCTGTGCGAATTGCCCTGGTCCGTCTCAACCGAGGACAAGCTCGATATCGATCAGGCCGAGGGAGTTCTCAACACCGACCATTACGATCTCGACAAGGTCAAAAAACGCATCCTCGAGTTTCTCGCGGTCCGAAAGCTCAATCCCGCCGGTCGCGGGCCGATTCTCTGTTTCGCGGGTCCGCCGGGGGTCGGCAAGACTTCCCTCGGCCAGTCCATCGCCCGGGCGCTGGGGCGCAAGTTTATTCGCATGTCCGTCGGCGGCGTCCGGGACGAGGCGGACATCCGAGGCCATCGCCGAACCTACATTGGCTCCATCCCCGGCCGGATCATCCAGGAAATTCGCAAGGCTGGATCGAACAACCCCGTCTTCATGATCGACGAGGTGGACAAGCTCGGCAGCGACGCCCACGGCGATCCGTCATCGGCCCTGCTCGAGGTGCTCGACCCGTCGCAGAACAGCACCTTTCAGGACCATTACCTCGGCGTCCCCTTCGATCTGTCGCGGGTGATGTTCATCTGTACCGCGAACTACATGGAGATCGTCCCGCCCGCTTTGCGAGATCGGATGGAGGTGATCGACATCGCCGGCTACACCCGCCTCGACAAGCTGTGGATCGCGAAAAAGTACCTCGTGCCCCGCCGCCGCGAACAGACCGGCCTGACGAGTAAGCAGATCAAGTTTACGGACTCGGCGCTGGACACGATCATCGACTCTTACACAGCCGAGGCCGGTGTCCGCAATCTCGAACGCGAGATCGGCGCCGTCTGCCGGGGCGTCGCGGCGCTCGTCGCCCGAAAAAAAAGACCCCCGGCGAAGATCACCAAGACCGTGCTCGAGCGGTTCCTCGGCCCCCTCAAATATGAGGCCGATCCCGCCCTGAGAACCAGCGTGCCCGGCGTCGTGACCGGCCTGGCCTGGACGCCGGTCGGCGGGGTGCTCCTGTTTGTCGAGGCTACGGTGATGCCGGGGAAGGGTTCGCTGCAATTGACCGGTCAACTCGGCGAGGTCATGCGCGAGAGCGCCCAGGCGGCGCTCAGCGTCGTGCGGACACGATGCGAGAAATATGGCATCATGGCCGATGCGATCCTTCATTCGGACATCCACATCCACGTGCCCGCCGGGGCGATTCCCAAGGACGGCCCATCGGCGGGTGTCGCCATGTTCACCGCCCTCATCTCGCTCCTCCTGAATCGCGCCTGCCGAAGCGATGTGGCCATGACCGGCGAAATCACGCTTCGCGGGCAGGTCTTGCCCATCGGCGGCCTGAAGGAGAAGGCCCTCGCCGCGCACTACGCCGGAATCAAGACGGTCATCATCCCGCACCGCAACAAGAAGGATCTCGTCGAGATCCCGGAGGAGATTCGCAAGCAGATACAGTTCGTTGCCGCGAAGACGGTTGACGACGTGCTCGCTACGGCGCTCACACCTGAGAAGGGCGGCGGGAAGAAACGACGCAGCGGGGCGGTCGCGAGCAAAAAACCCCGCAAGAGAAGTAAACGCCTATGATCAGGGCGTTTTCTGACTGCTTCCCCAAAATACGTACTTGAAAGCAAGGGTGGCACTGTAATAGGGTGGCACTGTCAAGGCACGATCCCTCAAGGATCGTGCCTTGGCAGTGGTATCGCATGGCCACCCTCACAATCGGGATCGGGAGGATTACTTATTCCTTTTCACGATTCTTGGCCATCGCCACGCGGGCCTGGGCTGCCTGCTCCGAATCGGGCGACAGATCGCAGACAAGTTGCCACGATGCATTGGCCCGGTCGATGAGACCCATGTTCTGGAGCGCCAGCGCCAGGTTCGACTGGAAATCGATGTTCTCCGGATTCCCCTCGGCCGCGTGCTCAAAATGTTCGACGGCAATCTCGAATTGATACCGCTGGGCAAACAGGAGACCGAGTTGATAATGCAGGTCAATGTAGTCGGGCTGCGCCAGCGTCGCCTGTTGGAACCGTTCGATCGCCTCGTCCGTCCGGCCGAGTTCCTTCAGCGCCAGCCCCAGCTTGATCAGTGCCTTCATGTAACACGGGTTGATGTCCACGGCCTCGCGAAAGGCCTCGACGGCCCCCTCGATTTGCCCCCGGTTCTTCAGAAGAAGCCCGAGGCGATAATGTAAATCGGCATGGCGCGGCTTGGCCTGGATGGCGGCACGCAGCCGTTGAATCTGTTGGGATATCAGGTCGATGTCCTCGGCCTGAGTCGGCTCCTCCTCCGCAGTTTCATTCAAATCGACGGCCAGATACTGTTCGGATTGCAGAACGGCGTCTGCCTTGAGCTGCATCCGGGCAACCTCACTGAACAGCAGGGTGCTGTTCGGCTCAATGTTGCGGGCCATGTCGAACGAGGCCAGGGCCTCTTCTCTGCGACCTTGGGCATGCTGCGCGACTCCGAGTCCAACATAGGCGCCGAGCAACCGATCGTTGATCTCCAGGGCAAACGAGAACGATCGCGCCGCATGCGGAAATCGTCCGGAGCGAAGATGCTGCGTCCCGATCTTGACGTTGGCCTCGAGACAGTCGGGGCTGAGCTCGACCGCGCGGTGATAGTGGGCCATCGCCGCTATATCGTCCCCGATTCGTGCATACAAATCCCCCAGCCGGATTCGCGTATCCGCGAAGTCGGCCTCGTTTTCGATGAGTTTGTGCAGATGCTCGATGGCCTCGCGGATCAATCCGGCTTCCTCGTAGGCACCGGCGGCGTCGTTGTGCGCCGTCCAGTTGTCGGGCTCGAGGGCCAGCGCATACTCATAACGGCGAATGGCCTCTTCGCAATCCCCGGCCCGCAGTAACAGAGTCGCCAAAGTCAAGTGCAAGTCGGTCTGATCCGGGTCCAGTTCGCACAACTCAGAATAGTGGTGGATCGCCAGGTCGATCTCATCGTTCTTGATATGGATTGCCGCGAGCCGTTCATGCGAATTGCGCAACGTCGGGCAGATGTTCAGTGAATCCCGGTAATAATCGATCGCTCGTTCGGTGCGCCCAAGACGCTCATGGCAATAACCTAGACAGAAGAGGATCGCAGGATTCGCCGGATCGGCCTTCTGAGCAATCCTCAACTGTTCCAGGGCCACATCGACCTGATTTAATTCGTCAAAGACACAAGCCAGACCCAGCCGGGCGGGGAGATGATTCTTGTCGCGGGACAGTATCTCGAGAAACAGATCCCGAGCAAGCTGCGGCTCATCCCGATGCAGGTGTAATCCAGCCAGACGAATCTTTGCCTCGACGTCTTCCGGATTGATTGAGAGCATGCGTTGTAGATCTTCGATCGGCTCATCCGGATTGTTTCCCCAACTCGACGCGAAGGCCCCAGACAGATGGGAGATCAAACCGCGCCCGAGTATTTCAAGTAGATACGACATCGATTCTTCCCCCCTCCTATGCGTCGTGGACGGCCGCCAGGGCCTCGCGTGCACGCGTGAAATCGGCATTCAATTCCAGGGCTCGCTGATAGGCGTCGCGCGCACCGATCGGATCGCCGATCCGGTGATAGAGCTGACCCAACATGAAATGAACGTCCGGATAGTCGCCTCCACAGGCAATCGCCCCACGGAAGCGGTCGATCGCCTCCCTCGAACGGTCGGTGTCCGCGTACAGCCGGCCGAGTTGAATCAAGGCTTGCACGTAGCGCGGATTGAGTTCGATCGCCCGATGGGCCTGATCGATCGCGGGCTCCGCCTGCCCGAGACGTTGGAGCACGCGCGAGCAGTGATAATGCAGGTCGGCGAAGTCCGGGTGACATTCCAACGACCGTTTAAGGATCTCCGCCAGCAATGCGAAGATGTTTGAATCGAGCCCGGTCTCCGGCAGGCTCAGGAAGGCCTCCACAAAGTTCGGATCCCCAGCGATCACGTCCCCGAGCGCGTTGAGGGAGCGATCATCGACCATCTCGAGTTCGCCGGTCGCCGGTTGGATCGCGAGCTTGATACACGTCGTACCAGCGGCATCGACCGCAAACGTGAGCAGAAGCGCCAGGTAGGCGTCGTTTGGACGCATGCGTTGTGCGACCGCGAGATGTTCGATCGCCTCGGCATGTTCTCCGGCCGCCGCCAACGCCAGGCCGAGATGTCTTCGAACGTCGGCGTCGAGCGGCGCCAGTTCAGCCGCTTCCTGAAAGATGCAGATCGCGTCCTCAAATTCTTCCGCGGCGGCATACAGAAGGCCAAGTTGGATCCGCACATCGATCCGGCTCGGCTCCGTGTGGATCACTTCTACGAGTGTCTCAACCGCCCTTGCTTGTTGACCGTCTCGCGCAAAGGCGTGTGCCAGACGAATGGGCAGATCCGCCTGCCGTGGTGATTCATCTCCTGCGCGCAATTGTTCGCGTTCGAGTTCCGACGCAGCGAGGTCGAATCGTCGATCGGCCGCGTAGCAGGCCGAGATATGTTTGGAAAAGCTCGCGGCATTTGGATTGATCGCTCGTGCGGCATTGAAATGACGGGCCGCCTCGGCATGTCGGCCGGCGCTGAGTTCCGCCATTCCCAGACGCATATGAGCCTGACCGAGATAGTAATGTGCCAGGTTCGCGGCCAGGCCCCGGGTTTCGCCCAGAGATTCGAGCAGGGCGATGGCCTCGGAATACCGACCGGTCTCATAAGCCGCTATACCACGTTGGTAGATATCTTGGATGTCGGATGGAGACAATCCATCCTGATTGAAATCATGAGACATGGTTTCGCTCCCTGCGTCCGAAAAAGTCGGCGAACCGATTCAACGATCCCGCACAAACTATCGACACGCAGCGAAGCGGAATTGATCTATGAAATTGGAATCAAAGGACGAAGACCGGGGCCGCACAGGTTTCCAGCCCGGATCCCGATCAGAGCCGCACCCATAAGGAAACGGTCCGTGTGCGGCTGACTCAATCCCTCAGACAATCCGAAATGCGCCAGAAGATCGGGGAGTAAAAAAGTGGGAGCGGCGCTCCTAAACGGGGCCGCTCCCGATCCATCACGGGTCTCGATTGGGGGGGAATCGAGTCCCTTGGTGTGATGGATAAATGTTGACTGATTCGAATCCAACCGGAGCCGGTCTGGCGAGTCGTATTTTCGGACTTAGGCCAACCCCGGCCCGGTCCATCCTAATCGATTGATGGGTCCGAAATCAAGGTTTTCACAGGTCTTTCGTCGAACGCGGTTCCCTGTTTGTACAGGTGGTTCGTTAATGAGCAGGGCGGGTCAATATTGGGCCCCTCTATTGAGCGAGCGGATCAGTCAATGTAAATCACGATATCACCCACGGCGTGCATTCTATCCCAGCCTCGAGCTCAAACGAGTGCTTCCATAACCCCACGATGCGCTCGCGATGATCCCGGACCGGCATTGGAGTCTCCGAACCACACTCGCCGATCAAGTCATGGACCTTGGATCGTGAGTGGCTATGAACGACGGTATTGTACAGAACTTATCGGAAGTTAAAATGAACGCGTCGAATGGAATCAGGCAGAACAAGGAGCCAGGATGGCCACGATCACGAAACGATCCTCCCAGCGCGATCGAGCGTCGGACAGCCAATTGCAACTCTCGTTCAATTCCCCCCATGCCGCCCCTGAAACGATAGCCCATCCGGAACCGGTAATGCCGAGTACGCGAAAGAAACGGAAGAACAAAAAGATCACAAAAAAAACCGGCGCCCGACCTGTCCGGAAGCGAAGCTATTCCACCGCCGAGAGCATGTCCAAGGCTCAGCGGGAGATCTCCGTCTCCGAGTTCTTTGCGAAGAACCGCCACCTCCTCGGGTTCGACAATAAGCGAAAGGCATTGCTCACAACCGTCAAAGAGGCCGTCGACAACAGCTTGGATGCCTGTGAGGAGGCGGGCATCCTTCCGAACATTTATGTACACATTTCCCAGACCGACGAAGAACGTTTTATCGTGATGGTCCGGGACAACGGACCAGGCATCGTCAAGGAGCAAATTCCCAACATCTTCGGCAAGCTGCTCTACGGCTCCAAGTTTCACCGGCTGAAGATGAGCCGAGGCCAGCAGGGAATCGGAATCTCCGCAGCCGGAATGTACGGCTTGCTCACCACCGGAAAGAGCATCCGCGTGACCTCGCGAACCAGTCGCCGAGCGCCCGCCCATTACTACGAAGTCCAGATCGACACCAAAAGCAATCGACCCCAGATCGTCAAAGACAAAACGGTGGAAGTCGAATGGTTCAACGGAACCGAGGTCGCCATCGAGCTGGTCGCGTCCTATCAGAAGGGACGCTCCTCGGTCGATGAGTATATTGAGCTCACCGCCATCGCCAATCCCCACGCGAGCTTCGAGTTTGTCGATCCAGCCGGTAAGGTGTTCGAGTATCCCCGGGGAACACAGTCCCCTCCCGAACCGACGCGGGAGATCAATCCACATCCCTATGGCATCGAACTTGGCGTGCTCATCAAGATGCTCAAGGACACCTCCGATCGAACCCTCGCGCAGTTTCTCCACGTCGAATTCAGCCGCGTCAGCAAGGCCGCGGCCTCCGGCATCTGCGATCGCGCCCGTCTTTCACCTCGCGCCCGGCCCACACGGATCGGCACCCACGAGGCCGAGACGCTCTACAAGGCCATGCAGGACACACCCATTCGCGCGCCGGCTACCGATTGCCTCTCGCCCATCGGCCCCGATCA
>CAYXGR010000131.1:0-7893 GCA_964464525.1 uncultured Planctomycetaceae bacterium | reverse complement strand
TCCGGTGGGCACCCCCCACCCCTTGTTTACTACAAGTGTATAAATGATCCCTGATCCCACCATTCTTGTCATAGCGGAGTCCGGCGGCTACAGCAATTCACAATGGCTGATCATCATCGCCATGATCGTCGTCATCACACTCCTGCTTCTGCGAAGCCAGCGGCGCCGTACTCAGGGCGCCTCGCCGAAGCAATATCGCCGGGAGATCGACTCCGCGACGAATCAGAGCGCGGCCATCAAACGCGACATGGAACGGTTGCTCGTCGAACTGAACGAACTCGCCCGGCAGATCAACGCCCAGATCGACACCAAGTTCGCCAAGCTGGAGCGATCCATCATCGATGCCGATCGGCGGATTACCGCGTTGCGTATTCTGATCAACGAAGCAGGCGGGGACGCCCAGTCATCCGATCCAATCTCGCCACCACCCCAAGTGCCCGAGAACAGGTTCGACTCTCTGCTCCCCCCCGATTCGAGCGAATCGCCGATTAGTCTATCGTCCGCCGCCGCCCCGACGGCGCCGTTGGATTGGACCGTGGATGACTCCGGGATCTCCGATTCGGCAACCGACGAAGATGCGGCCCATCACCAGATCTACACAATGGCGGACCAAGGCCACAAACCGGTCGAGATTGCCCGGGCACTTCAACAGAGCGTCGGCGAGGTCGAGCTGATTCTAAAGCTCCGCCAGCGCGGCGGGGTCTGAAGATAGGTCATAGCGCCGTGGCCGGAGGGGGATCGGGGGTCAGGAGTCAGGGGCCAAGGGCCAGGAGCCAGGGGCCGGAGCTTGGTGTTTGGATCGTGTAAATGTTTTTTCTTTTTTGTAACTCTTTCGCCGTTTGCGTAAACCATGTTTGCGGGCCCTCCAGAGCGGGACATCTGAAATATTAAATCTGAAATTTCAAATCTGAAATTCTGGAGGAAATACCCGATTACTGCATTCCGCTAACATGTTACTTTTTTTCTTTTTCTTCTTCTTCTTCTTCCATTTTGACTTTTTGACGTTTTGATTTTTTGACGTTTTGACTTTTTGACGTTTCGGCGTTTCGCCGTTTCTACCGCATGAGCATGCTTCGCGCCAGGTTTGGAGAGACCGATTTCTGATAACGCGCATATTCGCCCGCGGCGTAAGTCACAAATGCATCTCCGAGTTCACCGGAGAGCAGGCCTTTCAACATTCCGTCTACCAGATAGGCCTCCGGCGTAGCCGCCGCTCGAGTAAACAAAACCGAATAGAGACCTCGATCGATAGTGGCCTGATGCAGCACCACGGCGCTCCGCGGGCAAGCATAGAAGACGCCGACCTGCCGCATGGCGGTGCAGCCACTGAGTTGGGCAAAGGGATCCCAGTATTCTTCCAGCATGTGATTCTGGCCGACATATCCGACGAGCATGCTCCCGCCGCCGAACTGCACCTCTCGGTCATCAACCTGAAGCGTCACCGGTTCGCCGCAGAGGGCGTCTCGCAGGGGTTGTTCCATGGCCTCGACGATCCGCGAACTCGGCCAGGCATTCGCCAACACATAGACGTCAAAGCCTTCGGTAATCCCGCGAGCCTGCCAGGAAGGTGTGACGGCCGCCCGCCGGTGAAACACAACCCGGCGCATGATGTGTCCGCCATCGCCATCCGCATCCGTCAGGACGCGGCGCCATCCGGCGGCGTTGGCGAAATGGGTCTCCATCCCGAACAGCGCACCAAAAAACATATTTGAATGGGGATCATTGCCGTCGTTGAACGAACGCGCCGCGCCGGGTCGGTTGCGATCCATCAGCGCAACGTGCGCCGTAACCGACAGATAACCCCGGTTGAGAATTTCCTCGACCAGGGCCGCCTCGAAAGGAGGCGCATCCGGCCGAAGGGCCGCCTTCAACGCGCCCGAAGGCTTGGCAAAGAGGCTGGTCTGGGTGTGTTCGACCCCCGGTTCCTCCTGAAGCCCGCGTAAGACAAAGAGCGAGACGATGGCCATGGAGGCCCCGGCAACGAACAGGGGGCGCATACCGGCATGCACAGGGCGGTGTCGCGTCGTTTCAGCCTTTCGTTGCCGCGATCGTGCTCCCAATTGGGGCCTCCCTGCCATCAGAATGACCTGAGATACTTCGGATCAGGGATTCCCGCCGTCTCGCTTGGATACCCTCTCTTGAATCGCGAGGTTGACATCGAATGTGTGCACACGGTTGAGCGGATCTTCCAGGAAATGAACCTGAAGCTTGTGGGTGCCCGGGCTCACCCGGCGAAGATTCAACACCAGCGGGATTGAGATCGACTCACCCGGCTTGATCTGCATCGGCAGCCGCGCCAGCACCGAGGGATCGGATCGAATCTGTGCCCCGTTGATGCGGATGACGGGCCAACAGGCGGTCGTTTTGTCACTCTGGTTGGTCAACTTGAGCTGGACGCGGGCCTCACTTTCAAAGAAACCGAGACCGAAGTCCGTCGTTTGTTGGGCGAAGGTCCAGGTACGGGGGCCGTCCAACTCGAGGGCAACGGGCGGCGGCGGCGGGGCGTCGGAAGGATTCATTGAGGCCACGATTCTGACCGCCCCCTTGTCCGGCAAATCACAGGCGATTTCGCAGGCCCAATAGTCCTTCACGTCCAACATGCGAACCACCCGGCCGGGCGCGACCGTCGGTTTTCCGCTCTGACCGTTCTTGGCGACCCGTAGCCAGACACGGGCATTCTCGAATCCCTGGTTGAGTGCATTCTGAACAGTGACGCCGACGCGCGAGGCCGTGCCGTCGTTGGCCGCGTCGTAGAAGGCCCGCAGTCGGCCGGTCGGGATCGAGTGTTGCAATCGTTCCGCCGCGTTGTCATTGGGATAGACATAGGACACCCGTTCGCCGTCTATTTCGATGACGCGGTAGTGGCTGAAGCCTGTCGCCCGATCCCGGAGGCAGGTGCTCGCCTCGTGGGTGCGAATGAAATGCAGGTCGTCGAGCCCGTTGAGCTTGCTCGCAAACTCCTTGTAGTCCCAGTCGGTGGAGCCGCCGACGATAAACATTTTGACTTTGTGTTCGTGGATGAAGTCCTCGATGTTGCCGCGTTCGCGCCAGACATCAAGGAGGGCAAGTTCATTGCTGCTGGCAACGATAAAATTCAGGTTCTTCTGGCGATGTTGACGGAGATCGGTGTCGATCCATTGGATTTGTGTGTAATCCTGATCGATCGGATTGGCGGCGTGATCCAGCAAAAGCAGGCCGTGATAGTTACCGTAGTCGATGGTTCCAATCGGTTTGCTGGCGATAAATCGGGTAAAGCTGGCCTGATGGTCGTGGACGCCGCACAGCATAAACACCGGGGCATTAAACTTCTCGAAGTATTTCAAGACGCGCTGCCAACTTGCCGAATCGTCCAATACCCGCGACCATTCGGTGTAATTGCCGGTGGCGACGATAAAGGCCGGGGCGAGCAGGTTGATCTCATGGGGCAGCATGTCGTCGAAATCGGGTGCCGTCAGGTCGCCTACATTCATGTTCGAGAGGTGGACGAATCGAAACCGATCTTTGAATCGGTCGACGACGGAGATGCAATGTTTGGATTGGTAGGTTGCCGTACCGGTCCGCACGACCAGATCATACAGTCCCGGCTCGACGTTGGGCCCCACTTGCAGGAGCAGGTGGCAGAACTCATTGTTGACAAATGAGGGTTCTGTCTTGGGCTTGAGCGGTGAGAGGATGGTCGGCTCCATGGCATTCCGGAGAACGAAGCTGACATTCCCCTTGAAATCCGGCGTCAGCCGCATGACGATATAAAAAGTTTCCCTGGCGGTGATGAAGATCGGCCGCCCTTGTGAGGGTTCTCGGATGACGGCGGGTTCGGGCGCCGGTGGCTTCCGAAGGGGTAGCGGTGTATCGGGTTCGGATATTCTGCCCGGATCTTTTTGAGCGATCGGATCCTTCGGAAGAGGGGCCGACACATCCTTTTCGCCCTTGGGTTCCGTTGAAGCTGGCTTCGGAGTTTCCTGTCCGTGAAGCACACTCGCCCCAATAACCCATACAATCACCGATATCAGCCGGGTCCGTCCACAATTCATGTGTTTCATTTGATCATTCCTCGACCCAATTGTTCCTGCATAATTGTGTTGCCACTCTACAGCGAGCGGGTATTATAGGAAGACGTAGATCGAGTCGCCAACAAATAGTCTTTTGGTCCGTCGATGGAGGCGGGCCCTCCCGTCTGGCTGTTTTGGGAGGCGTCTGATGGATAGCCGTAAGCCATTCAAGATTGTGGTCGCGGAACCCTTTGCCAGTGAGGCCATTTCCCGTCTTGAGGAGATCGGGAATGTGACCATTCTGGGCAATTCCGCACCAGATACCCTCATAGCTGCCCTGCCTGATGCCGATGCCCTGCTGGTTCGGGGTAAGGCACACGTCACCGCCAGGATCATCGCCGCCGCCCCCCGGCTCAAGGTCATCGGCCGGGCCAGTCCGAACATCGACCACATCGATCTTCGCGCCGCCGGCCGACGTGACATCCACGTGGTTTATTCTCCCCTCGTGGCTGTGAATTCTTGCGCGGAGTTCACCCTCGGGCTGATTCTCGCCGTTCATCGGCGGATCTTGTGCTACGATCGGGATCTGCGTACGGGCAAGTTCGAAACGCTACGCCGTCCGGCGGGTCGGGAGATCGGTCAAGAGACCATCGGCCTGTTGGGGATCGATCCTGTCGCCGAGAAGCTGGGCACGATGCTATCCGCCGCGTTCGGGTGCAAGATTTTGTATCACGACCCGTCCGGCAATCAGCCCGCATCGTTTCAGGCGGAATCGGTCGGGTTCGACGCCCTGTTGGGAAACTCGGACATTCTTTCGATCCATTTGCGTCTGACGAAGGAGACCCGCGGCCTGTTGAATGCCCAACGGATTGGGAAGATGAAATCCACGGCGATGCTGGTCAATACTTCGCGCGGAGCCGTGGTCGATACGATTGCATTGGCGGAGGCCCTGGACAAGCACGAGATCGCCGGAGCGGCGTTGGATGTATTCGAGGCCGAGCCTCTGCCATCTCATCATCCGCTGCGGAAGCCCTCTTTGAATTGCATTCTCACACCCCATGTCGCCGGGGCCACGCTGGACGCGGCCGAGGGGCGATTCAATGTCGCGGATGATGTCGTGCGTGTTCTTCAGGGTGAGCACCCCGAGCACGCGGCCAAGCTGCCGCCTGAATGACCCATTCTCGTCGTCTCGCCGGTCGCATGGTCCATGACACAATCGATCGCACCGCCGACCGCCTGCAACTTTCACACGATACGGAATAGGGATAAACTGCGGAGCACGACGAGGACGCCCCGATCAGTCATCCCCGGCATCGGGGGGAACGCGGGCAATCGGTCTGGGGAGGTGGGTTCATGGAAGACGCGAAGCCGCCACGAAAACTGACACACGGGCAACAAGTTCTACTGATGGAGCGGATGCAGTACATCCAGACACAAGGCACACGTCCGCGCTGGCGCCAGCGAGTCTGGATTCTCCTCGCCGTCATCATCTGTGCCGTCGGGATCTGGTTTGCCGTTGGGCTCATGAGGGGGTAGGCGGATCCGTCACCGCCTTGGCATCCGCGATATTCAGATGTGACGTCACGAGACGGATCTCCTCGAAAGGCACCTCTCCATCAAGAATATCGTGGATCGGTCTCAACCTCTTGCAACCAAACTCCCGCGCGGCGGCGGCGACTTTTTGATAGGTGTCGTCATCCACCCATTGGTCGATTGTGACGGGTTGCCGATTTTCGATGAAGGCAGCCAGATAGCCCATGACCGTGCTTCGAGCACGACCCATCTTTTCCATCACCTCTTCGACACTCGCCCCGGCCTCGAACAATGCGAAGGAGTTGAGCGTGCTCGCGTTGAGTCGGCGTTTCATCGGCGGCGGATCGGACGGCGAGGGACGCTCCTCGTCGTCGATCTTCCCTGAGTGGGCCTCGATGTGGCCGAGGAAACGGTCGCCGAAGTCCGCGCGTTTCTTCTCTCCCACACCCTGTACCGTGAGAAACGCGCGGGCCGATCTTGGTTTGATCCGGGCCATGTCTCGCAGGCTGGCGTCGCTGAAAATGACAAACGGCGGCACGCCGCGCTCCTGGGCGATCTCCTTTCGCAAGGCCCGGAGGCTTTCAAACAGGGCTCGATCAACCCCCCTCCACGAGGCCTCCTCGCCCTTGGATTTCCGAGACGGCTTTTCAGGTGGCCTCTGGAGGCGCACCTTCCGCTGACCGCGGAGGACTTCCCATGAGGCGGCGTTGAGGCTGAGGGTTCGAAACTGATCGTTTGATCGATCGAGCAGGCTTTGGTCGGTCAACTGGTCGACCATGTTCATGAGCGACTTCCGGGAGACGTCCTTGATCAAGCCGTAGGTGCTCAAGTTCTGGTGGTTCCACTTGCGGACCATCTCGGTGTCGCCGCCACGCAGGACGTCGACCACATGGCCCGATCCGAAGCGCTCCTCCACACGGGCGACGCAAGAGAGGATCTTCTGGGCCGTGACGCTGGCGTCCTCAAAGTCCTCGTTCTCTTGAAGACACACGTCACAGGCCTTGCAATCGGTTTTCTCGTAGGCCTGGCCGAAATATTCCACAAGATGTTTGTGGCGGCAATGAATGGGCTGGCAATAGCGCCGCAGGTGCTCGAGCAGTTCCAACTGGGGTTGAATACTCTTCTCGCTACGGCCGGCCTCCTTTGCGCTCCAACTCAGCAAGGATCTCCATTTCATCACATCGGCGGCGGAGTAGAACAGGATGCATTCGGCCTCGAGACCGTCGCGACCTGCCCGGCCCGTTTCCTGCTGGTAATGCTCGATCGATTTGGGCATCGCGGCGTGGACGACGCAGCGGACGTTGCTCCGGTCGATACCCATGCCGAAGGCGACCGTCGCCACGATGACGTTGACTTTCTCGTTGGTAAAGTCGTCCTGGGTGCGGCGGCGATCGTCGGAATCCATACCCGCGTGGTAGAACGCGGCACGGATGCGGCGGCTCTGAAGATGGGCGGCCATCGCCTCGGTGTCCTTGCGCGAGATGCAATAGACGATCACTGCCTCGCCCGCGTGTCGTTGGACAACCTTTTCAACCTGTTGATAGACATCCACCCGCGGAACGACGCGATAGACCAGGTTGGGCCGGTCGAAATCGCCGACAAGTACGGCGGGATCGCTCAATCCAAGCTGATTGATGATGTCGTGCCGGACACGTTCCGTGGCGGTGGCGGTGTAGGCGTGTAGGCTGGCGCCGGGAAATTTCTGCCTGAGTTCGGCGAGCCGACGATACTCCGGCCGGAAATCGTGGCCCCAATGGCTGATGCAGTGGGCCTCGTCGATGGCGAAACTGCGAACCTCGATGCGACTCAGCATCGCCAGAAAGCCGTCGGTCAGGAGCCGCTCCGGGGCCACGAGAAGCAGTCGATACTCACCGGCAATGATGCTGTTAAAAGTGGATTGCCGCTCCGCGCCCGACATCCCGCTGTGCAGCGCCGCGGCGGGATAGCCGCACGCCCGCAGCGAATCCACCTGATCCTTCATCAGGGAAATCAACGGAGAGGCCACGACGTCGGTCCGTTGTGTGAGCAGGGGGGGAACCTGGTAGCAGAGCGACTTGCCGCCGCCGGTGGGAAGCACAACGAGCGAGTCCCGCCGATCCAGCCCCGCACGAATGGCCTCCGCCTGAAGCGGGCGTAGCGATGCGAACCCCCAATAGCGTTGAACGGCATCGAGGATATTGTCCTGGGGAGGGTCGGTATGACTCGAATGGATCGTGGTCTCAACGCCCGACATTCGGGGAAGTCTACTTGAATCGTTGGTCCGTGTCATGTTCCTACAAACCTTGAGAACCCTCGAGGATCGCATATATTTTTTGGGTGCCATGCTTACACGACCCGGCCTTCGGGTGCCATGCTTACACGACCCGGCCTT
>CAYXGR010000130.1:5295-7903 GCA_964464525.1 uncultured Planctomycetaceae bacterium | reverse complement strand
GGTTCGCACCGGTTGGAAACCGGTGCCACAGTTCCGCCTGTGGTGTCATGGACCCATCGCTGTGAGTTCACATCCACCGCTCCCTTACGGTCGCGGCTTTGATCAATCGGTGAGAAATGCGGGCTAGGCGCGGGCCTCGGCCTGGATGAGCAACGGCGGGCGTCGGCGTCGACGTCGTTTTTTGGGCGCGCCAGGGATGCGTTTTTCCGGCGGTCGGGGGGCGGCCTGCCCGGCGATTTCAAGGGCTTCAGAGGCCGTGGAGGCGAAGAAGTCGGCCTTGACCTCCTTCCAGAGCCCCACGGCTCGGTTGAAGACGCCGCCGGAGACGAGGACATTCATCTTCGGGCAGGCATCGATCTCACGGATGGTGTCGATCATCTGCCGGACGATAGGGGCGTCGGTCGGCTTGCTGCCGACGATCATGAGCATGTCGGGCTGAAGCTGGCCGACGAGGGAGGTGACTTCGTCCTGGGGGATCCCGCCGCCGAGAAAATAGACATCCCAACCATCCGATTCGAAGAGGTCGGCGCACATCTGGGCACTGATCTCCTCGGGTTCTCCGTCGGCACAGGTGATGATGATTCGCTTGTCGAGCGTCTTCGAACGATCAAGCCTGGATTGCAGGTGGTCGGCGACGGTACGATTGATGCGGGTGGCCATGTGCTCCTCGGCCTTGTTGATGCGGTCCTCCCGATAGAGCTTGTCCACGTTTTCCAAGGCCGGCCAGATGAGATCCTGATAGAGAGCCTTGGGTTCGACGCCGGAATCGAGGGCGTCCAGGACGATCTCGCGGCAGACCTTTCGGCGACCGCTGAGGAGGGGATCCATGTAACGGGTGAGGAGGTTGGGATTAGCCATCGAGGTTGGACTCCGGTGGGTGTGTGTCCGGATGGCAGGAATGTTTGATTCGCGGCCTCCTGCGGTGGGCTATCCGGATGGTGCGGGTTTTTCGATCGGCCGGAGAACCTCCTGTTTGCCGGCCCCATGATTGTCTGCCTGAGGCCCGGGTAGGGGCCATCGAATCGCTGGGTTGAGCGGAGTGGGATGTCAAAATAGGTAGTTTAGGTAACATAGGCAAGACTACAATCGGTTCGGAGATTGAAAAAACTTTAACCGAGGTGAATAATCGGCCGATCGGGCGCGAATTTTGCGTTTCCAGAGCCAACATCAATTCGTAAGATGTTTAAATATATAGAGTTACATGATTGTGATGGAGTATCCCCCATCGGCAATATGAGCGGAGCCGTCACAGATCCAGGCGATTTGCCCATCCAGAGTGACCGATAAAATGTGCCTGAACAAATGCCGGTCAATGTGAGAGTGACATCACCTAATGAGTTACTATTGAACAACTTATGGCCATTTTTGACGAACTGTCACCCTCAATGTTGCGACAAATCCGACACATTCGATAGATTCTGACTGGAGGCACCCAAGGCCGCAGATCCTACGCCGCGAGGGATTGTTCGAGCATCTCGTCGATGATATGGACCAGCTTGGGCAATTCCGGCTTGGTGAGCTGCCGATCGGCGCCGACCGCCTGGCATTTCTTGAGATTGTCGTCGCTGACGAGTGAGCTGAAGACGATGATGGGGATTTCCTTGAGTCGGGGATGTTCCTTCAGCAATTTGGTCAGCCGAAGTCCGTCCATGCGGGGCATTTCGATGTCGGTGACGATAATGTCCGGCAACGCGGCGGCTTCGAGCATTTCGTTGGCGGTCTTCCAGGCCTCCTCGCCATCCTTCACGAGCGTGATGTCGTTGAAGCCCGCGTCCTTCATGGAGTTACGCAGCATTCGGCGCATGGTGGCAGAATCATCCGCGAGCAGGACCCGGATCGAAGCTCGATCGACCGGGCCGGTCTGTTCGCTGGCCTGTTCCAGTCCAGTGATCCCACTGATTTGAAAGACGATCCGCTCGAAGTCGAGCATCAGGATCATCTTGTCGTCGATCTTCAGGACGCTGGTCAAGGCGGTATCGCCGTCTGATTCAGCACAGGGGACTTCGCTCATATCCTTCCAACTGACCCGGTGGATGCGGTCGATCTCATCGACGAGGAATCCCATTTGATCGTTGTTGAATTCCATGACGATGATGCGGGAGTCCTCCTCTTTTTCGGCGCCGGGCATGGAGAAATAGTGGCGTAGATCGACGAGTGGATGGACATGGCCTCGAAGACAGAAGACTCCCTTCACGGAGGGATGAGAGTAAGGCAGTGAAGTGAGGGAGACCGGTTTGATGATTTCTCGGACCTTGGCCACGTTGACGCCGTAGTAGCCGTTGTTGAGGTGGAAGACGAGGACTTCGACTTCGTTGGTGCCGGCTTCGGTGAGGATGTTGGTGAGTTGTTGCGCCATGATCGAACCCTCTGAATCGATTGCGAACCGTGTGTATTCGTTTTCCCCCTGCTCCATCGGTTCAGAGAGCGCGGTCCATAATATTTGAATGGAGGGATTATTTGCGAACTGGCTATACGTCAAAGCGTCTAAAAGTTCCTGTGCTGTGACGTCGAATTGTCGGACCATATAATCCGCTGCATGGATCATTCTGTGGAAGAACGGGTTCAATACTTTATCGGTCCGCACGGCGGATCCTGTCTTTGGAGTTAG
>CAYXGR010000130.1:0-5195 GCA_964464525.1 uncultured Planctomycetaceae bacterium | reverse complement strand
TTAGATCAGCCGAAGCGTGCGGCGATGGGCATTCGGCGGCCGATGCCAAAGGCGCGGCTGGTGACTTTGAGACCGGTGGCGGCCTGTTTGCGTTTGTGCTCGTTGCGGTCAACTTTCCGGATCACGTCTCGTACGATGGCTTCTTGAAATCCCCTATCCACGATCTGGTCGAGCGATTCCTCTTTCTCGACGTAGGCCTGAATAATGGCATCGAGCACGCCATAGGGCGGGAGCGACTGCTGGTCATGCTGGTCGGGCCGGAGTTCCGCCGAGGGGGGCTTGGAGAGTGTGGATGGGGGGATGATCTCCTGTTCGGAGTGTTTGTTAAGGTAGCGGGCCAGTTCGTAGACCATCGTCTTTGGTACGTCGCTGATCACTGCCAGGCCGCCGCACATGTCGCCGTAGAGGGTGCAGTAGCCGACGGCGAGTTCGCTCTTATTACCGGTGCTGAGGGGGAGCCAGCCGAACTTGTTGGAGAGGGCCATGAGGATCATGCCGCGGATTCGGGCCTGGATGTTTTCCTCGGTGATGTTCGGCGGTTGGCCGTCGAAATGGGGCGACAGCTCATGCTCAAAGACCCGGTGGATTTCCTGAATGGGAAGGGTTTTCAATTCGATCCCGAGGTTTTCGGCGAGGGTGTTGGCGTCATTTAAGCTGTGATCGCTGCTGTAGCGCGAGGGTAAGGCGACGCCGTGGACACAGTCGGGGCCGAGTGCCTCGACCGCGAGTGCAGCGGTGACGGCTGAATCGATGCCACCGGAGAGACCAAGGACGACGTCGCGAAAGCCGCATTTCTCCACATAGTCTCGTGTGCCCATGACGAGTGCCCGGCGGACGGACTCGATCGAATTGGGATAGGGTTCGGAGCGAGCTTCGCTGGGGCGATCAAGGTCGATGATCAGCAGGTCTTCCTCGAATGCCCTGGCCCGAGCGATCGTGCGACCGGCTGCGTCGAAGGCGACGCTGGCTCCGTCGAAGAGGAGTTCGTCGTTTCCGCCGACTTGATTCACCAGAACGATTGGGATGGCGTGGCTCGCGGCATGGCTGCTCATGAGCCGCTCGCGATAGGCCTGTTTGTTGACGGTGTAAGGCGATGCGGAGGCGTTGACGATGAGCCGGGCACCGTCGGCCGCAAGTTCCTCCATGGGATTGCGATGATAGAGCCTGCGCGTGTGGCCTTCGTCGTTGATCCAAAGATCCTCGCAGATGCTGATGCCGACGGGGGTGGATTGGCCGCCGATCGTGATCGGTGCGACGGTGGCCCTGTCGGCTGGCTCGAAGTAGCGATGTTCGTCGAAGACGTCGTGGGTCGGGAGTAGAGATTTGTGGAAGCGACCGGCGACGTGGCCGCGTTGGAGCAGGGCGACGGCATTCCGCAGAGGCCTGCCGACGGAGGCCTCGTTTCTGTCGACGAATCCGACGAGGGTGGGCGGACCGGTTGAGACTGTTTCGGCTAGACGATCGAGAGCGGACAGATTCTGTTCGACGAAGCCGGATTTGAGGAGCAGATCCTTGGGTGGATATCCGGTGAGGGTGAGTTCAGGGAAGATGACGAGCTGTGCGTCGGCCTTCGCGGCGTGGCCGATCCACTCCGCGACTTTGCGCGTGTTTCCATCGATGTCGCCGACGATGGGGTTGATTTGTGCGAGGGCGATACGCATGAGCATTTGGAGTATAGGGCGAATAGCGAATAGCGAATAGCAAATGGCGAAAAGGGAGAGACGATGCTGGGTGCATGACAGTTTGGGCGGGGCGATGGGATCCCGCCTTGGCCGGAATCGAATCATGAAAGCCCGGCTGAAGCCGTCAACACCGTTTATTCCTCACCCATTTTTTTGAGATCAAGGATGGAGCACCCATGCTGGATTCTCTCCACATGCCGGCGCTCGGGGCTCGAATAGGAGCGGTAACGGCAATCGGGGCTTGTTGGTGTCACCTGGGGACTTGGATCAGGTGCTCTGCGTGGGCAGAAGCCATTGGGCGGTGAGGTTCGGCAGGATTGGCCGGTTTCTGCTATGATTCCGGGTTTTGACACCCTCGGTTGGGGGGTGGGTTGCCGCACCGTGTCTGGAGAAGACGATGCGTATTCTGTTGGCGAGTCCGCGAGGGTTCTGTGCGGGGGTGGACCGAGCGGTGCGGATCGTGGATCTGGCACTCGATGCCTTCGGACCGCCGGTCTATGTGCGGCGTGAGATTGTTCACAACAGCCACGTGGTTCGGGAGCTGCGGGAGAAGGGGGCTGTGTTTGTTGATGAATTGGAGGAGGCTCCGTCGGGGGCGGTGGCGATTCTGAGCGCACACGGTGTTGCGCCGAGCATATTTAAGCAGGCCGAGTCGCGGTTGCTGCGGCTGATCGACGCAACCTGCCCGCTGGTGACGAAGGTGCATCTGGAGGTGCATCGGTTCGTGAAGCAGGGGTATCACATCGTGCTGATCGGCCACGCGGGGCATGACGAGGTGATCGGAACGATGGGGGAGTCGCCGAAAAATATTACACTTGTCGAGGATGTGGCACAGGCACGGACAGTCGAACTCCCGCGGCATGAGAAGCTGATGGTGCTGACGCAGACGACGCTGGGGGTGGACGATACGCAGTGTGTGGTGGCGGCGCTGCGGGAGCGGTTCGACTATTTGGAGTTGCCTCCGACGGATGACGTCTGCTACGCGACGCAGAATCGTCAGGATGCGGTCAAGGCGATGGCGGATCGAGGGATGGATCTGTTGTTGGTGGTGGGCTCGCGAAACTCGAGCAATGCGGCTCGGCTGGTGGAGGTGGCCGAGGCGCGGGGGGGCCGGGGCTTTCTGGTCGATGGGCCCGACGATATTCGCGAGGATTGGCTGACGGGGGTGCGGTGCGTGGGCGTGACGGCGGGGGCGAGCACGCCGGAGGCGGTCGTGCAGGGGGTGGTGGAGCGATTGCAGGCATGTGGTGGAGGGGTGGTCGAACACGTGGTGACGGCGGAGGAGGACACGGTTTTTCAGTTGCCGGTGTTGCTGAAGACAGAATTGCGAATGTCGAATAGCGAATAGCGAAGCACGGCTGGGTGGTATGCCCAAACCCGGCGCGGGCATGGCGCGTGCGTTCCTGGCGGTCTTGAAGAAATGGGGTGTGATATGAGCCGGATGTCATCATCAAAAAGCGACAAGGGGGCAACCCTGGCGCGGGCGGCGCTGGATGGGAGTAAGACCGCGCTGTCGACGGCGACGACGGGTGCGAAGGCGGGGGCGCGGCTGGCGGTGGGGACGATGTTCGCCGGTTGCAATGTTCTGCTCGATCTGGGTGTGCGGATGACGCGGCGACTGCCGCTGGATGGGGCAGGCGGCGAGGTTCAATTGGAGACGGCCGATGGGGAGCTCCACGCGGTCGCCGTGGACGGCGAGGTGGCGGAAGGGTTGCGGCCGATTGGCTGGTGGCTGCCGGATGGATCGCTGCCGGAGTCGGGCGAGGCGGCGGTGGGCCTTGCCCTGCGGCGGGTGAATCAGCCGCTCTACGTCGTGGACAATGGGGGCGCGATCGCGGTGGGCGTGGCCGGCCGGGCGGTGTTGGGAGCAGACACGGCGGGGCACGGGGCGCGGTATCCGCTACGGGCGTATGCGCCGCCGATGTCGCCCGAGGTGCTGGGTGATCCGGCGTTTCGCGTGGCGCATGGCGTTCGATATGCCTATATCGCCGGGGCGATGGCCAACGGAATCGGCTCGGTCGAGATCGTCGAGGCGATGGGCCGGGCGGGGATGCTGGGATTCTTCGGCGCGGCGGGCCTTTCGATCGATCTCGTCTCGTCGGCGATCGATCGGCTCCAGTCGAGTTTGGGCGATGCGCCGTACGGATTCAACCTGATCCACAGCCCGAACGAGCCGGCGCTGGAATCGGCGATTGTGGAATTGTATCTGCGTCGCGGCGTCCGTCGAGTGAGCGCGTCGGCCTATCTGGAACTGACGCTGCCCTTGATTCGTTATCGAGTGAGCGGGATTCATCACGACGCCGACGGCCGGATCGTGTGCCCGAACCAGGTCATCGGCAAGGTCTCGCGGGTGGAGGTGGCGCGGAAGTTCCTCTCGCCGCCGCCGGAGGCCCTGTTGAAGACGTTGGTCGAAAATGGGGACATCACGGCGGAACAGGCTATTCTGGCCCGATCGGTCCCCATCGCGGGCGATCTGACGGTCGAAGCGGACTCCGGTGGGCACACGGACAACCGACCGGCGCTGACGCTGTTTCCGGGCATGGTGGCGCTGCGGGATCAGTTGCAGGCGGAGCATGGCTATGCGGAACCGCCGCGACTCGGTGTGGCGGGCGGGATTGCGACGCCGGCGTCGGCCGCGGCGGCGTTTTCGATGGGTGCGGCCTATGTGCTGACGGGTTCGATCAATCAGGCCTGCGTGGAGGCGGGTACGTCCGATGGGGTTCGGACGATGCTGGCCCGGGCTGGGCAGGCGGATGTGGCCATGGCGGCGGCGGCGGACATGTTCGAGATGGGCGTGAAGGTACAGGTGCTGAAGTGGGGGACGATGTTCGCGGTGCGATCGCGGAAGCTGTACGAGCTGTATCGCGGGTATGACGGTCTGGATTCGCTGCCGGCGGATCAGAGGAAGATTCTGGAGCGGGATTACTTTCGATGCTCGCTGGAGGAGGCGTGGTCGGAGACGGAGCGATTTTTCGCGTCTCGTGATCCGCGACAGATCGAGCGTGCGAAGGCGGATGCGAAGCACAAGATGGCCCTGGTGTTTCGGTCGTACCTGGGCCGGTCGTCGGACTGGGCGAATCGCGGCGAGGCGTCTCGGAAGGTGGACTATCAGATCTGGTGCGGCCCGTCGATGGGGGCGTTTAACGAATGGACTCGGGGATCGTTCCTGGAGAAACCGGAAAATCGACGGGTGGCGACGGTGGCGATGAACCTGATGCTGGGGGCGTCGGTGCTGACTCGGGTGAACTGGATTCGAGCACAGGGAGTGGAATTGTCGCCCGATGCGATGCGATTTGTTCCGGTGGAGATGGAAGAGATTGGGCATTTATTGGAGAAATGACAAATTGCAGGTTGGACGGCGGATGCGATTAGACAGAAGGTGGGCGGTGCCCACCCTACGAGTTCTTACTCACCGGGTTCACTGCATTCGCACCGGTTGGAAACCGGTGCCACAGCGCGGCCGACGGACGTAACCCGGGTGATCGGCATGCTTACCCGACCCAAAAGGCCGGG
>CAYXGR010000129.1:0-7950 GCA_964464525.1 uncultured Planctomycetaceae bacterium | reverse complement strand
CACTTATTCTCACTTATTCCCACCGCGTTAAAAACGGACCTTGCCCCCCTAACTCCCGCACCAATAAAGACTTCGAAACAAGCGACGCCCCCAAAAACCCCACAGAAAGGAAAAAAAAACTCGATCAGCAACCACAAATCCAGTGTGCTGGACCGAGAATCCCTTCTCGGTCCCATCCTCCGTCCCGGCTTCCGCCGGTGTTCCACTCTTGGCCACAGCCCATCACCCCTTTCGGGGTGGGGGATCGTTGGAGCCGATTCGGGGTGGGGAACCTGGCGATCCACAGTCCGTGTAAATAGACATAGACAGAAGGTGGGCGGTGCCCACCCTACGGGGCCGTTTCGCTGCGTACCAATAGAAGAGTGGGGCCGATTCGGATTTCGGGTTTGTAGTTATTGGTGACGAACTCGCCCAAGGCGTCGGGGGTGGGTTGATCGGTCTGGTAGCGGATGACGTAGCGGGGGAGGCGGTCGCGGTCGCGGACCTCGTCGACGAGGGTCTTGCGCAGTTCGGGGGTGCCGCAGTAGTTGACGAAGTGATAGCGGGTCGGGCTTCGACGCTGACACAGGAAATAGAGCAGGCCCTGGTCGCTGAGATCGAGGATCGTGTCGGTTTCGCTCGTGTGATCCCGAATGTAGGCAACGAGGGGTTCGAGGTAGGACGCCTGGTCGGGCCTCAGTCGGATGTTGCCGAGCCGCGGGATCGACGTCTTCACGAGTTTGCGTCCCTGCACTTGCAAATATTCCGGCAGGAATCGATTTTCGTGGTCGAAGAGTCGCCGAGAAAGGATGCCGCCCTGGCCGAAGTCGGTGAGAGAGGCGATGGCGAGGAGAGTCAAAACGACGAACACAATACGTGTGCATCTCAACAGTCTTGAGGGACCGCTGGGCGGTGGGGGGGTGTCAGACCGGCGGGATGCCGATTCGTTTTTGGATTTGCGGCGCCCCTTGCGAGCGGATCGCGATTGGGAAGATGGGGCGTTTCGTGATTTACGCGATTTGGGTGATTGGACGGCCGCGCGGCCTGAAGTCCGCGGCTCTTCGGTACTGAGTGAGTCGGGCGTCTTCCGAAACAGGAACGCGAGAAAGGTCGCGGCGAAGAGGAAGAAGGGGCCGGTGGCAAAGGCGAGGTGCCAGAGGTCGGGGCGGCCGATGACGGTGGCCCAGAAGGCGGCGGCGGTGAGGGATGCGAGGAGGAGGGCGGAATCAGAGCCGCGACCGTAAGGGAGCGGTTGGCGTTCACCGGGTGGGTCTTTTGAATCGAACGATGACCGCTCCCTTACGGTCGCGGCTCTGATAGCGGCTCCGATGGCAACGAGGTAAAGCGCGGGGATGGCGTAGAACATCAGCAGGAGGCCGCCGCAGACGCGGAGATTGTTCGTCAGGGATTCGGCCGCGTGCCAGTCGGGTACGGGATATTGGGCGGGGTAGAGTTCCTTTCGCTCAAAGAGTTGCATCTGCACGTTTTGGAATAGATTGTCCACGATCCCGTTCCAACCGCACCAGATCAGGAAGGGGAGGAGGATCGTGGCGAGACCGGCCGTCAGCAGGCCCGCCGCACGGGGGAGGCCGTGGGGTTTGGGTGAGGTTCGATCGTAAATTAGCCAGTTGTCGAGAATAAGCCAGACAGAGGCGGCGGCGGCCATGTAGAGGCCGACTTCGAGGCTGTAGAGCGTGGCGCCGCCGATGCCGAGACCGGCGAGGTAGAGCCAGATCGATCGACGGGTGTGAAGATACCGGGCGAGGGCGGCCCATGCGAGGAAGCCGAGGATGTGGCGGTCGGTGACTTCGTAGAGGCCCGCGAGGAGCATCGCCGCGAGCAGGGCGAGTAGCGCGGGGCGTCGAAGGAGGGCCGCGCCGGCGAGGAGGGTGGCGGCGAGGCCGAGCGGGGGGAGGAGACCGCGGTAGAGGTAGCTGTTCTGACCGAGGCGGCGGAGGGATTCGACGGAATCGCCGAAGAGGCGGCAGGCGAGGAGGGGCTTGAGGATGTCCTCGCCGAGACCGTGGGGGATGTAGATGTCGCGGTAGGGGAGTTTGCCGTCGCGAAGGGCGTCGATGGGGGCGAGGCGTTCGCCTTCGTGGTAGAGATCGAGATTGCCGTCGAGATTGGGGTTGTAGGCGAGAAGGGTGGGAGTAACGATGAGGATTGCGTAGAGGGCGATGCGGGTTGCGCGGGTGGGCGGGGCATTGGGTTTCATGTTATTCGCACCGGTTGGAAACCGGTGCCACATAGAACAACAGGTGGGCGGTGCCCACCCTACGGTCTCGGTACGCCATGCCCGCGCTAACGCTTGGGCATGCCACCCAGATGTTGGGCATGCCACCCTTCCGAACGCATTCGATCCGCAGCTGCGCGGACGAGGCCGAGGAAGAAGGGGTCGGGTCGGAGTGGGCGGCTGGTGAGTTCCGGGTGAGCCTGGGTGGCGATGAAAAAGGGATGGGCGTCGGTGGGCAGCTCGAGCACCTGCATGATGGGGTAGTCGGGGGCGCGGCCGCTGAAGACCAGACCGGCGTCTTCCAGTTGTTGGGCATATCGTGGATCAACCTCGTAGCGATGGCGGAATCGAAGGCGGATCTCGGGGGCGTTGTTGAACAGCCGGGAAACGAGGGTGTTGGGGGCGATCACCACGTCACGGCCGCCAAGACGCATGTTTCCGCCGAGACCCTCGATCTGCTTCTGCTCGGGGAGGATGTCTATGATCGGAACCGGGCACTCGTTGTCGAACTCGGTGGAGCCGGCGCCGGCCACTCCGCAGACGTTGCGGGCGTATTCGATGACCGCCAACTGAAAGCCGAGGCAGAGGCCGAGGGTCGGCAGACCGCTTGTTCGGGCGTGGTGGATGACGGCGATCTTGCCCTCGGCGCCGCGGGCGCCGAAGCCGCCGGGGATGATGAGACCGTGGAGATGGGCCAATTTCTCTTTCAGCTTATCCGGCTCGTCTTTCATGTCGGATGTGTCGATCCAGTCGAGGCTCACCTTGACGTCGCAGCGGGTGCCGCAGTGTTCGAGGGCCTTGATGATCGAGGCGTAGCTGTCGCGGACGGAGGTATATTTTCCGGCGATGCCGATGGTGACGGTCTCGCTCGCGTCGCGGAGGCTGGTCAGATAGTCATTCCAGGTTAGGCGGGCGGTCGCCTCGGCCTCGGGGTGGACGCGGTCGGCGATGCCGAGGATGTCCACGACGGCGCGGTCGAGACCGGCGTCGCGGAGCATCTCGGGAATGACGTACACCGATTCGCAGTCGTGCATGCTGAAGACGCGGTCGAAGGGCACGCTGGAGTAGAGGGCGATCTTCTCGCGGGCCTTGCGGGCGACGGGGTTGATCGCTCGGCAGGCGATGATGTGTGACTGGATGCCGGCCTCCATGAGCTGCTTGATACCGAGTTGGGCGGCCTTTGATTTCTGCTCGCCGAGGGCCGGAGGTTCGAGGATGTAGGTCAGGGCGACCCAGCAGCAACTCCCCGGGCCTTCCTCGTAGGCAAGCTGGCGGAGGGCCTCGATGTAGTATGCGTTTTCCACGTCGCCGACGGTGCCGCCGATCTCGATGAAGACGACGTCGGCATCCGACTCGACGGCGAGGGCGCGGAGCTTGGATTTCACCTCTCCGGTGACGTGAGGGATCATCTGCACGTCACGCCCGAGGTAGCCGCCGCGCCGCTCCTTCTCCAGGACGGCAGTGAAGATC
Organism: uncultured Planctomycetaceae bacterium; assembly: GCA_964464525.1. Lineage (GTDB taxonomy): Bacteria > Planctomycetota > Phycisphaerae > UBA1845 > UTPLA1 > CAYXGR01. The sequence goes on along the minus strand of CAYXGR010000129.1, from coordinate 4,265 downwards.
TGTCCGCTGGTGGCGAAGTTGGATCGGGACATATTCTGATCGAGCATCCGTTCATAGGTGCCGAGGTCCATGTCGCATTCCATGCCATCATCGAGGACGAAGACCTCGCCGTGGCGGTAGGGATTGAGCGTGCCGGAGTCGAGGTTGAGGTAACCCTCGAGCTTGATGGGGGCGACGGTGAGGCCTTTGTCCTTGAGCACGCGGGCGAGGCTGCCGGCGAAGATGCCCTTGCCGAGACCGGACATGACAGTGCCGAAAACGCCGACGTATTTGGTTTTTCCCGGTTTGTATCCGGCGGGCATGGGGGTGTAGAACTCGGTGTCGTCGGAGGCGTTGGCGGTGGAGGAGAGGATATTGTGAGCGGTCATGTCGGAGCCTGATGGGTCGAAAATCGGTATTTATCGACTGCGAGGGCCGTTTTCCAATAGTCATGGTCCCCGTTCGTGGATTGTAGCGTGGGATTGGAATGGGGGAAATTTCACATTTTGCGGAGGGGCGTTGAGCGTGCCTGAATCTCCATTACAGGGGCGCGTCCGGGGATGCGTGGAAATAAAAGAGGCCATTACGTGTGTTGAGCTTGTAGAAGCCGGGACCGGGTTCTGTCCGAACGGTTGTTCGTGCGGCGGGATCATCGGATCAGAAGCACTTTTTATCTTTTTACAAATGCCGTGCCGTCCGAATAAACGCATGATTTTTTGATTTCAATCCTGTAGAATGGGGAGCTTGAATCTTCCTTAGCAGTGCGTTGTCGATCCGGGGGGACGCTGTACGGAGTAGGGATGGGTCCGAGAATGGAGTCAATTCACTTCGGCATGGCTTGCGACGGCGCTTCAAACGACCGAAAAGAGTGTCAGGGTATCAACCCCGTTTAAGGAGAATTGCCAGATGGGTAGAAAAGCCGCGTCGTGTGTTGTTTCATTGTGTACGTTTGTCTTGGTGTTGGGAGGCGTGTTCTCAACGAGCCATGCCGACATCGATATCTCGGTGAGCCGGCTCGGGCTCAACTCGTCCGGGAGCGGGGATGACTTCCATTACTACGGCATCGTCGGCGATATCCGCGCGTTTGCGATTGCCTCGACCTCCTGCAACGTCGGCACCCAGACGGCGGAGTGGATTCAGGGCAACAGTGGCAACCATCCGGTCATCGCCTCGAACATGTACCGGTTGTTGAACAACCGTTTCGAGCAGATCGGCATGGCCTGGGTCAAGCACAGCTTCTGCGCCGTCAGCGAGCCTACGTGCGGGACTTGTTCGGGTACGCCCTGCTCGTCACTGGGCGTCGGTTGCGCGGACACCTATTGGGCCACGCTCAACGGCGACCAGAGCATGGCCGGCCCGCGTGCCCAGATCAACCCGCAGGGCTTCGGCTCGGGCGCGACCCATACCGATCCGCACAGTTCTCCCACGGGGAGTTCCCTGATTCGTGGGCGGCTTCAGATTCATGATGCCGACATCCTGGCCGGTGGTCAGAACTTTGCCGAGATTCAGTATGTGACACACGACGAGCCCAGCGGCAACCGGCAGAACAATGGGTCCTGGCGCGAGGTTCTCCTGGGTCAGACGAGCATCACGGGAATGGTCGCCAATGAAGGCCAGGCCTCGGTACATTTTCAGGAGTCGGCGATCTTTGCCTGGCAGCGAGAAGATCCGACGGTCTTTATCTCCCAGGCGATTGTGCCAAACGGCGGCCATTTCTTCCTCGGGGCCAAGGTGACCGACTTGATGAACGGCACCTGGCAGTACGAATATGCGTTGTTCAACATGAATTCGGACCGCGGCGCGCAATCGTTCTCGGTTCCGATTCAGCTCGGTGTCAACGTCACGAACATCGGCTTTCACGATGTGGATTATCACAGTGGCGATGGCGTCGGTGGCACCACGCGATCGGGCGTCGATTGGACCACGAATATGGGCGGCGGATTGCTGACCTGGACGACCGAGGCATTCGCTGCCAACCAGAATGCCAATGCCCTGATGTGGGGCACGCTTTATAATTTCCGGTTCGTGGCCAATGCCCCGCCGACAGCCGATGCCAACTCGGGTCTCGTTACGATCGGCCTGTTCAAGCCTGGATCGGGGACTACCACCGTCGCCCGGACATTCATTCCGACAGCCGCCGTGGTCAGCCAGTGCGATTCGGCCGTCTTCACACGGGGCGACATCAACAACGACACCTTTGTCAATGGCCTTGACATCGACCGCTTCACGGAGATTCTCGTCGCGGGTGGCGGGACAACCGAGGAAAACTGCGCGGGTGACCTGGAGACCGTTCCCGACGACATGATCGACATCGACGACGTTCCGAACTTTGTCTCCTGCGTGATCGCCGGGGGTTGTCCGTAAGACCGGGCATCGGCGAAGATTGATAGATGAATCAAGGGGGTGGTGTTTTCGTCCGAAGACACCACCCTCTCTTATTATTCAGAGACAGTCATTGCTGAATTACGGCACGGGCAAATCGCCGGTGTCATCATCGCCGTGAGGGTGGCGTCACAACACGGGCGGGATCGGCGCTCGATTGTTGCTCAAGATTTCCCGGATGGTGAGCGTAGGAGGCTTGTCGGATGGGTCTGAGGATCTTTTCTCCCGTAGCAAAGTGTCTGTCTATTCTGGTTCTCGCGGGATTCGCCTCGACAGTTGCCGCCGACGTGGATCTCTCCCCCAGCCGTATCGGGCTGAACTCGTCAGGGAGCGGGGATGATTTCCACTACTATGGCGAGGTAGGCGGGATCCGGGCCTTCTCTATCGCCGTCACGGCCTGTAACGTCGGCGACCTGGAGGCGGAGTGGGTCAGTGGCGCATTGGGTAATCATCCGCTGATCGCAACGAATATGTACCGGCTGCTGGACGGACGTTTCGAGCAAATCGGCATGGCATGGGTTCATCATACGGGCATCTGTGCCGTCAGCGAGCCCACCTGCGGCGGCTGTCAGTCGACCCCTTGCTCAACCTTGGGCATCGGTTGCGCGAGTACCTCCTGGGGGATCCTCAATGGGGATCAAACTCTGCTGGGGCCTAGGACGCAGATCAATCCCGAGGGCCTCGGGTCCGGCGGGACGCATACCGATCCCCACCCCGTACCCGTGGGCAACAACATCATTCGGGGCCGGCTTCAGATTCACGATGTTGACATCTCGGCCGGCGGGCAGAATTTCGCCGAAAAACAGTTTGTCACCCACGACGAGCCCGGCTTCAACCGCCAAAATAATGCCTCCTGGCGGGAGGTGAACCTTGGGTTGACGAGCATATCTGGCGTCGGAGTCGGGCAGGCCTCGGTGCACATGGGGGAGCCCGCCCTGTTCGCGTGGCAGCTTGTGGATCCGACCGTCAGCATCACGCAGGCCCTCGTTCCGAATGGCGGACAATTCTACGTCGGAAGCCGGGCGACCGATCTTGGCAACGGCACCTGGCAATATGAATATGCGTTGTACAACATGAACGCCGAACGCGGGGCCAGTGCTTTTTCGGTGTCGGTTCCGCTGGGCGTGACGGTTTCCAGCCTGGGCTTTCACGACGTGGATTACCACAGTGGGGATGGCGTCAACGATGTGACTCGTTCGGGAATCGATTGGACGCCGGTTTTCGACGGCGGCGGCTCGGTCAGTTGGTCCACCGAATTCTTTCAAGCCAACGAGAATGCCAACGCCCTGATGTGGGGCACGCTGTATAATTTTCGGTTTGTGGCCAACGCGCCGCCGGCACCCGATCTGATGCCGAACGGCGTCACGATTCAGTTATTCAAACCCGGCACGGGCAACTTCATCGCGACGCGCGCAATGGTTCCCTCGGCAAATGCCGTGATCGGCCCGTGCGATTCGGCCGTCTTCACGCGGGGTGACATCAACAACGATACGTTTATCAATGGCGGCGACATTGATCGCTTTACGGAGATTCTCGTCGCGGGTGGCGGGACGACCGAGGAAAACTGTGCCGGCGATCTGGAAGCCGTTCGCGACGACATGATCGACATGGACGACGTTCCGAACTTCGTTTCCTGCGTTCTGGCCGGGGGCTGTCCGTAGGGCTGGGATTGGTGGAAAACGTCGAAAAGCCAAAACGTCAAAAAGTCAAAATAACAACAAAAAAAAATGAAGTTCGGATGAACGGGGATTGGTGTTGTGCATGCCCGCACCCAGCCGGGTGATGACGGCTGCACGGACTAGTCTGCTTTTTTCACAAGATATTTGATTCAGAGCCGCGTCCATCAGAGCCGCTCCTTATCAGAGCCGCGACCGTAAGGGAGCCGGTCATCGCCCACCTTCCCA
>CAYXGR010000128.1:4858-8136 GCA_964464525.1 uncultured Planctomycetaceae bacterium | reverse complement strand
CCGGGTGCCATGCTTACACGCCCCAGCCTCATCGGGGCGGGTAAGCATGCCGAATCTCAAACCACCGGTCCAATGAATTGTTTCGACGTTTCGACTTTTTTGTTCTGATTTTGACGTTTTGACGTTTTGACGTATCGACTTTTCGACGTTTCAACTACGGTCCCGGCGGACATTCAAAATTAAACATCGCGTTCAACAGGAACGGCACATCCCCCAGGCTGATGATCCCGTTGCCGTTCAGGTCCGCCGCACAGGCCACCGGGTCCACGCTCGGATCTCCCGGCAACAGGAGTTGGTCGATGAATCCCTGGATGTCCTCCCCATTCAGCAATCCGTCGAAATTCATGTCGCCCTTACAGCCGCAGATATCGGCCGCCAACGGCGCGCAGGTTCCGGTCATCAACGCATTGAGCATGAGCGGCACGTCCTCCGCACCGATGAACCCGTCGCCGCTCAATTCGGACGCGCACGCCGCCGGTAAAAGAAGGGGATCGCCGGGAAACAGAACCTGATCGACGAAGCCCTGTATGTCGCCCCCGTTGACCAGTCCGTCCTGGTTCACGTCGCCCTTACAGGCACACAATGTCGCTGCATTCAGCGAAAACGCCTCGATGATGTTGATCGAGCTGCCCCCGTTGCCATCGATCACGAACAGTCGTGTGATCGTCTCACAACCCAGCACCGTGGCCAGCGGATCGAGATCAAAGTAGATTACCGTAGCAATGCTGTCGTGCGGAGGAACGTCGACCGAGTCGATATCGGCTCCCTCAAACCCGCCCGTGTAACTCAGAAACACAAATTCGCCGGGGACCACCGTGGCCCCCACGCCGACTTGGCCGACCTCCACCACCAGGCCGAAGTCGTCCGTATTCCCCGTCTCCAACGTGCCGAATTGCTGAACATTGGTGTCGAGTAGCGCCAGTTCGAAGCCCCGCGTCGTATTGACATCCGACAACCCGCTGTTGGGAACAGCCACCGCACCCGTCGGGCTTGCATAGTACACTCGCTCCGTGGGAACGAAGACGCCGCCGCTGGTAAATGTCTCGGCGATGTTGAGTTCGACAGCCGCCAACGCGGTCATCGCGTTGTTGAACGCCTTTTTGTAGGTCCTCAGGCCAAACACCTCCTCGGCCGAATTGGCGACGGTCGTCACCAGATCATCGAGCCCCGCGGGCGAAAGCGGGTTGATGAAGAGTAATGGATCCGTCGGCATGTCGTCCTCCATGGCATCGGCCAGAGCGGGGTTGGACAGATCGGCCATCGGATTCAGCAACAGTGCGCCGTTGTGACGCTCATCGTCCACGATACCGCCGAGGTTGTCGGCTACGAACTGAGACAGGCTCGTGGACAAAAATTCGTTCATCACTGCCGGATCATTGGGGATGCCCTGAACGGCCGCGAAAGCCGTCGCCTGAAACGGCATCAGCAGGGCGTCCTGCCCCATCATCGGATCGATCGCCCGTATCGTCAGCGTCGTAGATCCGTTCGGATTTACGACCGGCGGATCGCCCGCCATCGTATTGATCGCATCGAGTGTCGCCGACGCCGTCGCCAGGCTGCCGTCCACCACGCCCGAAGGAACTGTCACGACAAACTGAGGATAGACCGGTGTCTGACCCGTCACAACCGTCGCGGGATCGCCGATCCCGACGGTCGCCACGGCGGGATTACTCGACGTTCCCATTGTCCCGCTGACCTGCATGCCGAAATGGCCGCCGGCATTGGCGCAGACGATGCCCGGCCGGCCCGTCGTTCCCGTCAATACGTCAACCATCTGAACGATCGGATCGGCGACGGCCAGTTCCGGCGGGCTGTCGGTAAAATGCACCCGCCCCGGCGTCGGAAACAAAGGACCAACATTGGTAATCGTGCGATAGGCCCCCAACGCGTCGACGACGGGATCCTCGTTAAACAGAATCCCGTCCTCGGAGGTCTTCACAACATCCACAAACAATCGGGCGAAGCCGTGCTTCTTGCCGTAGTCGACCTGCGGAACAATCAGGCTGAAGGCCCCGCCCAAAATGAGTTCATTCTCAAGGTCGATGTCGTTCCCCGTAGGCGCCGCGTAGGGTTGGAGCAATACGTCGAACTTCGCATGATCGTTCCCCGCGAAGCCGTCCAGCATCGCGCTCACGCCGAGAACCGTTCCCGTCGCCAGCGACGGATCAGCGCTGCCGCCGAAGGGAATGTGTTTGTCGTCGAAGAGTTCGACATAGCCGAAATCGTCCCGGTTCACCAACAGGTAGGCCCCCGACCCATTCTGGATCATCCCGCTCGAGGCCTCGCTCGGCATGTCGATAAAGGAGATCGCAAGCGGAGCCGGAAAGTTCGTCGTCCCGGAAAACTGGGCCCCGTTCAGGGCGATGAAGACGAAGTCCGTCGCCGAGGTGATACCCCCGTCGATCAGCGCGACCCGAGTCGACGGCGTCCCCGCCAGATCGGTCGGCGGATTGCCCACATAGTCAACCCACCCGATGACGACCGCCCCGCTCGGCGGTCGGGCGATGGCCCCGAAGGTGAGGCCATTGCTCGGATCGAGATCGAAAGTCGGCAGGTCGATGCGATAGTTGACCAGTCCGACACCCGAACTCGTAAAGTCGCCCTCGACCTCATAGAAGGTGAGGTTCAACGCGTCCGGGTTCAACGCAAAATCGAGATCGGCCGCGGGCGGCAGGTAGATCTCGATGTATTCCTGATGCAAGTTAGCCGGATCACGCCCAACAGGTCCGTCCATCAGACCCACGGGGTTCGTGAAAACCTCGGTGATGACAGGATGGTCCGGTCCCTGGGCCAGGGCGATGGGTGCGCCCGACCAGAACAGGATCGAAAGCCCGATCGTCAAAATCAGTGTGCGCGTATATTCCATGAGTGAATAATCCTTCTCGGTCAGCGTAAGTGTACGCTGTCCACATCCTTTCGATCATAGGTAGCATGAAGTGTGCCAAAGGTGGACAAACTATCCACACCCCGAAGATCGGACCTGGTGATGACCCACTCCGGATTGTTTTCAGCCGCTGGATGGCGTCGGATCGCTATCGATCGATGATGTGTTTATCCTGACCCAATCACACGTGTGTACTACCACACAACTATCGGACCTCGGATATGAGGATTTACATCATTCCCTTAAGGAATTCCTGCCGCCGTCCAGTATTTTTCCGGGTGCCGAGCTTACGCGCCGTGGCCTGATGGCGCGACTGGGTGGCATACTCAAACCCCAAGGATCGAAAGGGGGGGCACTGTCAAGGCACGATCCCCAAGGATTGGAATGGGTGGCA
>CAYXGR010000128.1:1675-4758 GCA_964464525.1 uncultured Planctomycetaceae bacterium | reverse complement strand
TGGCAGTGGCGTGCCAACTCATACCCGACCGCCAAACCCAACCCCCTTGTGATGGATCGCACGCGACGCAACGAACAAGTTCAGCCTGTTATTGTCATGGACCCTGCTTACACGCCTCGGCCGTATGGGGCGACTAAGCAAGCCTCGAACGCGCCATACTGGACTGAGAATCCCTCCTCACCCCGATAGGGGTGACAGGCTTTAGCCACGAGTGGAGTCCCGGTGCAGCCGGGGCGGAACTCGTGGAACAAGACACCCCCGAAAATCCCGCCCCGGAGGGGCGGAGGACAATCACGACTCGATCGTCCGCCCATGCCGAACCGAGAATCGCTTCCTGCGTCTTTTTGTTCCCCCACCCCAAAAGGGCCAAAACAAATCAGCCCAGGGCGACAGCAATCAGCACGGTCAGTTGGCGTACCCAACACCCTTCACATTCACTCGAACAATGTTGTTATGACTTTGTTGTTATGACTTTGTTTTTAATTTCGACGTTTCGACTTTTCAACGTACCCTCCCCCATCTGAATTCTGAAATTTCAGATCTGAAATCTCTCATTCAATAGCCCACGACCCCCTCCTCTCAATTGTGTGCTCATTTCGACGATTCAGCGAACCGGCGTTACGGAATCCCGTTACAAGTCGGATTCAAGAGTTCGGCGATCATCAGCGGAACGTCATCCACCCCAATGATACCGTTGGCATTCAGGTCCGCCGCACAGGCCGCTCCTTCCAGGGTTGGATCGCCGGGGAAGAAGATCTGGTTCAGGAATCCCTGGACATCATTCCCATCGACCAACCCGTCCTGGTTGATATCGCCCTCGCAGGTGCAGAACGCTTTTAGCGAGAAGGCTTCGATCACGTTGATCGCGCTGCCCCCGTTGCCGTCGATCACGAACAGCCGCGTGATCGTCTCGCATCCTATGACCGTCGACAGCGGCTCAAGATCGATATAGATGATCGTCGTTTGGTTGTTGTGCGGTGGGACATCGACCGAATCGATGTCCGCCCCCTCCAGGCCACCGGTCCAACTGAGGAATACGAATTCACCCGGGACAACCGTCGCGCCCGCACTCACCCGACCGACCTCCACGATCAGTCCGAAATCGTCCGTCTTGCCCGTCTCCAGCGTGCCGAATTGCTGCACGTTCGTATCCACCAGGGCCAGCTCGAACCCCCTCGATGTCGTCACATCCGACAACCCGCTGTTGGGCACGGCGACGGCGCCGGTCGGGTTGGCGTAGTAGAGATTCTCGGTGGGAACGAACACACCACCACTGGTAAATGTCTCGGCGATGTTCAACTCCACCGCCGCCACCGCGGTGAACGTCGCGTTGAAGTTTCGATCGTAAGTCTTGTTGCCAAACACCTCCTCGGCCGAATTGAGAATCGTCGTCACCAGATCGTCCAGTCCCGCTGGTGAGAGCGCATTGATAAACAAAAGCGGATCGGTCGGCATATCGTCTTCCATCACATCGACGAGGACGGAATTCGACAGATCCGTGTTTGGGTTCAGAAGCAACTGACCGTTGTTTCGCTCGTCATCCACCAGAACACCCAGGTGGGCGGCGACAAACGGCGCCAGGCTGGTGGAGAGAAACTCGTTCAAGACAGCCGGATCATCGGGCAATCCCTGAACCGCTGCGAAGGCCGTCGCTTGAAACGGGAGCAGATTGGCATCCTGCCCCATCATCGGATCAATCGCCCGCATCGCCACCGTCGTCGCACCCGAAGGATTCACCACCGCCGGGTCTCCCATGACGGCGTTCGTAGCTGCCAGCGAGGCCGACGCCGTGGCCAGGCTTCCGTCCGGAATGCCCGCCGGGACGGTGACTGAAAATTGAGGATAGATAGGCGTCTGGCCGGTGAAGACGGTCGCGCTGGGTGCAACGCCGGTCGTCATGATCGCCGGATTGCTCGATGCGCCGACCGTGGCGGTCGCCACCATGCCGAAGTTGCCCCCCGCGTTGGCGCAGACCACACCCGGCCGACCGGTGGTGCCCGTCAAGACGTCGAACACCTGCAAAACGGTATCGGCCACTGCAAACTGGGGTGGACTGGTCGTGAAATGGGCCTGGCCCGGTGTCGGAAAGAGCGGGCCGACATTCGAGATCGTCCGATAGGCATTCAACGCGTCGGCGACCGTATCCTCGTTGAAGGGGATGCCGTCTTCCGAGGTTTTCACCACATCGACAAAAAGCCGAGCATAGCCATGTTTCTTACTCTCATCCATCTGAGGCACGAATGGCGTGAAAACGCCACCCAGCGGAAGCTGGTTCTCCAGATCAATATCATCCCCCGTCGGCGGAAGATAAGGCTGAAAGAGAACATCAAACTTCTTGTGGTCGTTCCCCGCGTAGCTGTCCAGAAGGGAACTGAGCCCCAGAACCGTTCCCCCCGCCAGGTCTGGATCGGCGCTGCCGCCGGCGGGGATGTTGGCATCGTCAAAAAGCTCCACGTAGCCGGGATCATCGCGATTGACCAGCAGATAGGCCCCCGAGCCGTTCTGGATGATCCCACTGGTCGCCTCGGCCGGCATATCGATCGACGAAATCGCCAGCGGCACGGGAAAGTTCGTCGTCCCGGTGAACTGCGCGCCGTTGATGGCCACGAACACAAAGTCCGTCGCCGATGTGATGCCCCCGTTGATCAGCGCGACACGCGTCGAAGGCGTGCCCGCCAGATCAGTCGGCGGATTCCCCACATAATCCACCCAGCCCATGACGACGGCACCCGTCGCCGGCCGGGCGATCGCCCCAGCCGTGATGCCATTACTTGGGTCGACGTCAAAGGTCGGCAGATCAATGCGATAGTTCATCAGCCCCACGCCCGAACTGAAAAAATCACCCTCCAACTCATAGAAAGTGAGATTCAACGCGTCCTTATTAAGACCGATGGTAAGATCCGCGGCGGTCGGCAGGTAGATCTCGATGTATTCCTGATGCAGGTTGGCCGGATCACGCCCAACGGGGCCATCGGTCAGCCCCAACGGATTGGTAAACACTTCGGTGATGACTGGATGATCGGGCCCCTGAGCCTCGACAATGCTCGGAATCAAGCCCAACCCGAACGATAATGCAACGATGA
>CAYXGR010000128.1:0-1575 GCA_964464525.1 uncultured Planctomycetaceae bacterium | reverse complement strand
CCTCGTGCTTCACCAAATCACACAGGCACCGGGTGCCATGCTTACACGTCCCGGCCTCATCGGACGGGTAAGCATGCCGATCGTCCCACCGCTTCGCGGTCCGAAACAGGGTTGATGAAGGAAGGATAAAGGAGGGAAATGAAAACGGCCCGGTCTCTCAAGAGACCGGGCCGTCTGGTGATCTTTTCAGAATTGCGACGACGCGTGTTTATCGCTTGGAGAACTGGAACCGCTTGCGGGCGCCCGGTTGTCCTGGCTTCTTCCGCTCGACCTTTCGAGCGTCGCGCGTCAAATAGTTGCCGTCTCGAAGAGTGGACTCCAGTTCCGGATTGGCCTTTATCAAGGCACGCGCCAACCCCAGAAGCACTGCGCCCGCCTGACCGGTCTGGCCGCCGCCACCGACATTGATAAAGACATCGTATTTACCGAGCGTCTTGGTCGCCTTGAGGGGGGAGACGACGTCGTTCCGGTCACGGACCGCGAAGAAGTGGTTCTTGATCTCTCGCTTGTTGACCAGGAATATCCCTTTGCCAGGACGAATTCGAACTCGAGCCACGGCCGTCTTACGACGTCCGGTTCCCCAGAAATAGCCGCCCCCCTTGTTGCCGGTCGGTGCGGATCGGACAGTCGTTGCGGGCGCGACGGAGGCATCCGTCGTCTGGACGGGTTTGCTCGGGGCCGCAGGCTGTGCGTCGGGTTGGGAGGGGGCGGATGGCGTAGCGGTCACCCCCTCCGGGGAGGGAGGTGTCGTCGTCGTCTCTTCCGGCTTCGTAGGTTCGTCGGACACTGTCGTTGACTCCAGTCGTCGTTTCTTTCTCTCATCCAATGTCGGATGATCGGTTTGTTCCGGCTAACAGGCGATGTTCCATTCGACTCGGGCAAGCATGCCGACCACTTTGGTTGCGGCCTTCTACTGGTTGCGGTCTTCTACTGAGCTGTGGCACCGGTTTCCAACCGGTGCGTATCGCAGATTTCAGCCCTGCGATACGAATTATAGAATGCACTCTGTACGGATCATACGGATCCCAGATCCAGTGTCTTACACTGTTGGGCATGATGGGGATGATCCGGACCCGAATAGACCTTCAGCTTGGTCAACAGCCGGCGACCCATCGCATTCTTCGGGAGCATCCGCTTGACGGCGAACTTGATGATGCGATCAGGATGTTTGTCCCGCATCTCCCGGAAGGTCGTGACCCTGCGACCGCCGGGGTGGTACGTATAGCGGTCATAGGACATCGACTGGGCCTTATTCCCGGTGACCTTCACCTTTTCGGCGTTGGTGACGACCACGAAATCGCCCGTATCGATATGCGGGGTGTAAGTCGGCTTGTTTTTGCCCATCAGGACCGTCGCCAGCTTGGTGGCCATCCGTCCGAGCACCAGTCCGTCAGCATCGACGGAGTACCATTTTCGCTCAATCTGGCCGGTTTTGGCCTGAAAGCACTTATCCGTGACAAAAGACATCGCCTGATATCCCAAGATTCCGGTGTTGTTCACTCCTGATACACGAACCCAGCAGTATAGCCCATAGATGAACCCCGTCAACCCCGCTGGAGTGGCTAATATGCCAGA
>CAYXGR010000127.1:6531-8188 GCA_964464525.1 uncultured Planctomycetaceae bacterium | reverse complement strand
TTCAAGAGGGGAATATTTTGACTACATCACCATTCAGCACAGGGCGGCAAGCCCAACAGCGATTAAAGACCCGTCAAGCCCCACCAACGCCGTGAAAAAAATTAAATCTCAGCGCAGGTGCGCAACTTGGGCTAAATCCGTCGATGCTGATTTATTTTGCCATGTGCTTCTGTATGAATGCAGTTTCATATTACTTGATCAAACGATACATGTTGGCGTTGGTCGTTGCTTTTCTAAGTTGTCATGTGATGCTTCACATTGCGGCATTTTACGTGCATGACAAGACCGGAGCATTGATATTATGGTCTCCGTACAGCATCCTGTTCTCGATCCTCTTCGCAACGCCCATTGCCTTGGTCACTGGAATCCCGTTTATTGTGTACAGACGCAGGAAGGCTGAACGGATCAAGTGGCTTGCCAGGGAATGTTATTGTACCAATTGCGAATACGATCTCCCCGGCAACGTCAGCGGCATCTGTTCCGAATGCGGCACGCCGATTCCGAAAGAAGTTCGGGAGAAACTTGCGACCAAGCCGCAAAGGGGTAATGGCGATAACGTATGTAGCAGGGGGTAAAGGTGTTATACACTAGGAGGGAAGATCAAGTCGAAATGTGTGACTGGACGGGAGGGTCGGTATCGAAGGTCTCGCGGGTGGCGGGAGTGTATTGTTCGATGACGCCGATGGCGTCCAGGATATCCTGCAACAGATCCCGATCGGTCCTCATAGGGGGATGGCCTCCTTGACGGCCCGATCCCGGAAGCGGGCAGACAAACCATTCTCGCTCAGGACATCGACCCGTACGCCGAGCAGTTCTTCAAGATCCACCACAAGACCGCCATGGTCCAGCAGGCTGCGATCCGGATCGAACCGCACGAGCAGGTCGATGTCGCTGTTGGCGGAGTCATCGCCCCGAGCCACGGAACCGAAAAGGCGCACGTCGCGGGCACCATAATGAGATGCCAAATCGAGGATGGACCGGCGATAATGCCGAAGGGTTTCGAGCAGAGTCATGGTTCTTGCTCCCGTTCACCGGCGATCATAACCGAAGGAGCACATGTCTTCACGAATGAAAACACATCTTCTTTTTTCATTTTGACGTTTTTACTTTTCGACGTTCCCTATTGGTTCACCCGCTTCATGTCGACAGTCATCGGGATCTCGCCGTATCTTGGAAACGCACCGGTCGCCTTCTTGCTGTAAATCTTCTCCCCCTCCCACTCGACCTCGAAGACGCCGCCCTTGCCGGCGATCAGTTCGAACTCGACGGCCTCCTGCCCGTAGCGCTCGGACAACTCAGCCGCCAGACCGGCGGCTTGTGGTTTGTAATTTCATTGCCCGCAATAGGTGATTCGAAACTTCACGAGGATTCCTCCATTCCAGAACAGGGTTTCCGGCAAATCCGTTGATCCGCCCGATAGAGAGTAGCGAACACACCGCACGGTTTCAACCCGCCCGGAGGCTTCGACGACCGGTCGTGGGTGGATAATCGGCGCGCAAAAAAGCCTGTCGCAAAACAAAAGCCCAGCCGTGGCGCTGACTTCTTGGGCAGGGTCTTGCAACAGGCTTGGAAAAAAGGCGGCGGAACCTGCTTCCGTTGCGATTCGTCCCTGAATGAGCTCCGCCGCGGTGGGGCACGAATCCGCACGCGCCCCGAT
>CAYXGR010000127.1:0-6431 GCA_964464525.1 uncultured Planctomycetaceae bacterium | reverse complement strand
CGACGCGGTCGCTGCCGTTTCACCGCCAAGGCACCGGGCAACAGGCCCCACGCCAGCAGTTCGCTCCTCGTCATCTCCCGAACGAAACCCGTCGTCACCACTTTGAGCCCGCAGTTGAATACCAACTGCTCCACACGGCTCGCGATCATCCGCGCCGCGGGCGGATCCAACGCATGATCCTCCCGAAGATACTGAACCACGCGCCCCTTGTTCCAGCGCCGCTGAACGAAGCGCCCGCCGCGGACGCGAGAACCGGCGACCCTCTGCCAGCGACGCTGCTGATCGCGAAGCTGCGTGTGCTGCCGAATCGCCATGCTGGCGGTCACGTGCCCGGTCTGGGTCAGGACCAGCTCCACCAGTTCTGCGAGATACTCCGAAGGCAGCGGATCCCGCGGACCGGCCGTTTTCAAATAGGCCTGAACGGCCTCGGCCAGCCCCCGGGCAGTGGCGCCCACGCGCTCGTGCGGCTCGCCGGTGGCGGCGAAGCCATCGTCGATACACTTGAGCAACTTTGCGAATACGAACGGTTCGATACTGCCATCACGTTTCATGATGCCGATCGAGCCATCCCTGGCGAACGGATCATTCTTCATCTTCAAATAAATCCTGCTGACCGATGACATCCTTCGGATCTCGGTCCAGTATGTCCTGCGCCTCCTGAATGAATTCATTCACGAGTCGAAACTCGTGATACAGGCTCGCGTAACGAAGGTAAGCGATCTGGTCCAGCTTTCGCAAGCGGCTCGAAACCGCTTTTCCCAGATACGCGCTCGGCACCTCTCGATCGAACTTTCGGAAGATCTCCTCTTCCACTTCCTCGATCAGCGCCTCGATCCGTTCCGCGCTGAGCGAGAGTTTCCAGCATGCCCGCTGCACGCCGCCGAACAGCTTCTCCCGTTCGTACGGAATGCGGCGGCCATCTTTCTTCACCACCAGGAGCTTGCTCGTCGACTCGACGCGCTCGTAGGTCGTGTATCGCCGCCGACACACTAGACACTGGCGGCGCCGTCGAATCACCGCGCCCCCTTCGGTTGCGCGAGAGTCGATGACCTTATCCTTCTGTTCTTTGCAAAACGGACATCGCATCTCTTCGCCATGGGCGCTCGCCGGTTCGCCAAGCGTACCCCTACATCTTGGGTGCTGCGAAAAGTAAAACCCCACCATCGGGGTGTCAAGGGAAAAAACAACCCTCCTTCGATTCTTTTGCCCGACTCCATTACACTGCTGAACCCGATCGCCGCTTCGGGGAATACCGGCATGTGACTTGTTTCCATGTCACACCCGGCTGAAGAATCGGTTACTCAACAACGCGACAGGCGACATGCAGGACGATTTCATGGGCAGAAGACTCATCGAACACCGACTCGAAGACATCCGACTCCTCGGATACAGCGTCGCAGGCGAGGAGACCGTCATCGCTGTGCCCGAACTCAACGTCTGCTTCGACGTCGGCAAGGCACCGGCCGAAATGATCGCCGTCGATCACGTCCTTCTCAGCCACGGTCACATGGACCACGCGGCCGGTCTCGCCTACTACTTCAGCCAGCGCTGCTTCGTGGGCAATGCCCCGGGCTGCGCGATCGTGCCCAAGCCGCTCGTCCGGCCCATCAAACAACTCATGAATGTCTGGGGCGAAATCGAAGGCCACGTCACCCCCACCCGCGTTGTCGGCCTCGATCCTGGCGACGAGTTTGAAATCCGCCGGGGCCTGATCGCCCGCTCCTTCGCGATTAATCATGGCGTGCCTTCGCTGGGCTTCTGCGTGATAGACGTGCGGCGCAAGCTCAAGCCCGAGTTCGATGGCAAGACCGGCCCGGAGTTGGTCGCGCTGAAAAAGAAGGGCGTCGAGATCGAGTACACCGTGGAGATCCCCCTGATCGCCTTCTGCGGCGACACCGCCGAGGGAACCTGGATGGAACAGGAGATGGTCCGCAACGCACGGGTGCTCCTGCTCGAGTGCACCTTCTTCGAGGCCGACCACGTCCGCCGCGCCCGCGCCGGCTATCACATGCACGTCCGCGACGTCGCCCGAATCGTCGACAAGCTCGACAACCAGCACATCGTCCTCACCCACGTCACCCGCCGAACCGCCATCCGTGAGGCCAAGCGCACCCTCGCCGGTCTGGTTCGGAAGGAGACGAATTCGAGAATCACCTTCCTGATGGACCGGCCGCGGCATCGTTCATAGTTTCGTAGAGTTCGTTGCGCAAACCGGATTTCTTGGTCTTATGTGGAAATGGAAGCCGGGAATGCGGAACATTCGACCAATATTGACATCTCGTTGCCATCAAAAATGTGGTATAATGATAGTGGGAGGCGACTCATGACCTACAACGGAAAAGTCATAAACGGCAGGGTGGAGTTGCCGGCCAGCGTCCAATTGCCGGAAGGTGCCGAGGTTCGCGTCGAGGTCTACGAGACATCCGGTGCAGCCGATGAGCATGACCCGGTCTATTCGATCGGAGACTTGGCTGTGGATACCGGTACAGCCGACCTGTCGAAGAACCTGGATCACTATCTCTATGGCCATCCGAAGGTCCACGACGATGACTGAAGAAGTCTTTGCCGACTCGCAGGGATGGATCGCACTGCTCAACCGAAGCGATCAAGATCATGCAGCAGCCCGTGAAACAATGAGGGCGTATGCACGCGACCGACGTCGCATCGTCACTACGGATTGGATTTTGGCGGAAACAGGAAATGGACTGGCGCGATCTGATGCCCGCGCCCAATTCGTGGAGGCGATCAGACGATTGCAGGCATCGGCCTCCGCCTCGATTATCCGAGTCAACGATAAATATTTTGAGCGTGCGCTCGATATGTTCAAGCGTGCGAGCGACAAAAACTGGGGGCTTGTTGATTGTTCCAGTTTCGTCGTAATGCGCGAACGTGGCATCTCCGAAGCCTTCACCAACGACCACCACTTCGTGCAAGCCGGATTCAGTTGCTCACTATCAGAGCCGCGCCCGTAAGGGAGCGGCCCCCTCAATAATCAACGGGGCTTCCAATATGAGCGATAACCGCTTCCAGACGGGCGCTGCTCTGATGCACGACATCGATGCGATCAATGGTATAAATACGTTCAGACAAATAGGATCGTCACCAGCACGAACACCGGAATCAAGACGCATGCGCTGAAGAGCATGTACCCGAAAAAACTCGGCATCTTCACGCCTTCGTGCTCGGCGATCGACTTGACCATGAAGTTCGGGCCATTGCCGATGTAGGTGTTTGCCCCCATGAACACCGAGCCCAGTGAGATCGCGATCAGAAAACGAATGTTGATCATCCCTTCCCCGGCCAACTGAAGCATCTCCGGCGTCGCTACGCCCGTCGCCATCGCCTTGGCCGTCTCGAAGAAGACGACGTAGGTCGGCGCATTGTCCAGGCAACTGCTCAGGATGCCCGTCGCCCAGAAAAACTTGACAGGGGTGTTGATCCCCAGCGCCGCGCCTTGGGCATTGAGAATCTCGATCGGAACCTGCATGCAGACAAAGATGCCGATGAACAGGCACGCCACCTCCAAAATCGCTACATAGTTGAAGTTGTTCTCCTTGCGAAGGCTCCCGGGCGTCATCGCAATAGAGAGAATGACGAAGACGATCTGCACCAACTCACGACAAAAGGTGAACGGCTGCCAGCTCATCCCCAGGAAGTCCCGACCCGGCGCCAGCGTCCCCGTCGCGAAAACGACGCCCGCAAGGAACAAAAAGTTAATCTTCCCGCTGATCGCAATCTTCCGAACCTGCGTTTCATCCCGTTGAATATCCCGAATCTGTTCCTTCTTGTAGGCGATCGAGTCCCAGAAATAGTAAATCACCAGCAAAATGCCGATCGCAAACGCCCACTCCTTCCATAGAACGAGCGTCCAGAGAAACGGCACCCCCTTGAGATAGCCCAGAAACAAGGGGGGATCGCCGATCGGCAAAAGCGTCCCGCCGATATTGCTCACGATGAATATGAAGAAGACCACAGTGTGAACAACATGCTTCCGCTCGGAGTTGGTCTTGAGCAGCGGTCGAATCAGCAGCATCGACGCCCCCGTCGTCCCGATCAAACTCGCCAATAGCCCCCCGATCCCCAGAAACGCCACATTCGTCATCGGGTGCGCGGGGATGTCCCCCTTCACCGCGATCCCCCCGGAGATCACGTACAGGCTGAACAGCAGCGAGATAAACGGGATATACTCCATCAGGGCGTTGCCCAGCGCCGCCGCCGCCGTCGCCATGCCCGGCTCGGCCATGTGGTGCCCGTCATGTTCGTGGACGTGCAGATGAAGCGAATCGAAGAGATCGACCAGAAAGGGATCGTGAACCGCGGATCCGAAGTCGCGGCTGTAGTAATAGCCCAGCGTCACCAGCCCCAGCAGCACCGCGACGATCAGCTTGTTGCGGTTCTGATGCCACCAGTGCTCGGTCTTGTGCAGCAGCGGCAGGATGGCGATGCACAGCAGCAACGCCGCGAAGGGCGCCACCCAGATCAGCCCCGGTATCGAATGGCTGCCGGTCTCGGTTGCTTCCGCCAGGATCATGGACGAAATCCACTCAGAATAGAACTACCCATTCACCCGACCGCATGGGCGGGATATCCCTATTCATCGGCATTTCAGCGATCGGCCTGAGCCACGATTTGACGGACCCTGCCCACGCAAAAAAATACCCCTCCCACTCTCTCGAGAATGGGCGGGGTGAAGGGCCGCTGTGTACCGGAAAGGCCCACGACTGTGCCAAGATCGCCCCTACGGACCTAGCAGGGCCGCACTGAAGAACGCTGCATCGTTCACATTGACGAATCCATCGGCATCCATGTCGCCCGCGTTGATGTCACAGAGGGGGAACGCGGCGACATACCCCGCCGGATCGAGCACCGCCTGTACAAACGCGGCAACATCAAGGCCGTCGAGCAATCCGTCGCAATTCATGTCCCCGGGTGGCAACACGTTCGTGAAACTCAGCATGAACGGAGCGGAAGGCGTATAGCCCGTCACCCCGTCATCGCGCAACACAAAGCTGCCAACCCAGATTGACTGCATCGGATCGAACATCGGATCCACCGAATCGATCAGGTACGTCGCGTGAACATCAAACAGTACGTTTGAGCTCCCAAGAAATGTGTCGTCTCCGGGTACCTGAAGAATGCGAAAATCCGTGCCGATGACCTTGAACGCCGGATCGATCGAGACCGCCTCGAGCCAGACACTCGCCCCCGGTTCCAGCGGAAGAAAGTCCGGCGGCGCATCAACATCCACCAGATCAATAAAACCCGGATCGGTCGCGCTCCATCCCTCGAACAATCCCCCCGGAATGATGGGCGGCAACACGTTCACGCCCGCAAAGGCCGGTTCGATCTCGACCTGCAACTGTCCTGTCGGCGACCGGCCGATATGAACCCCGTCGCCGAAAACCCGTGTTGAAATCAGACTGATTCCGAGGACCGCCAGGGCGGCCATTATGCAAGAATGCTTCATGTGTCTATCTCCTAGGGCCATCACCCCTTTCAATGGGCAAAGGCCGGATCGTACTTGTTAAACAGAAAGACCGGCGGAAAACCGGCCCCCAAATCAATCAAATAGGTCTGCTCGAAGCGCAGGGCTTCGACATGACCATCGATGAAGTTGTAGTTGGCCTTGCCGAGATGGCGTTCGATCGCCACCTGCCGCGCCGCCAGGAACGACGGGTTCGAAAACCACGTCTCCGGATGAACATGATCGGCGATCGCCGGGGGACCGTGTTCCGCAAGATCAACCACGTAGATCGTCGTCGACGGATGCGGAATGCGGGTCAGCACATCGAATGGACCCTTCCCGCCGACCTGCCCGACGGTGTACCAGTTCACGCCGTAGCTCGTGTGTCGCAATAACCCGTTCGACGGCACCGGCGTGATCCAGTGTGGGCTCTCATCCGCCGGACAGCGCAGCAACAACTCATTGCCATAGTCTTTTCGGAGCGAATTCAGCCAGGTTCCCTGCGAGTCCGCCGCCACCCCATGCCCCAGCGCCGCCGTCACGAGGTGATCCTCGTTCGAGTTGGCGTACATCTGTACAGCAAGGCCCATGCTGCGCAGATTGCTCAGGCAGACGGTCGCCTTCCCCTGCCGCCGCGCGGCGGACAGCACCGGTAGCAGCAGGGCCAGCAGCACCGCGATGATGGCGATGACGATCAGCAACTCCAGAAGCGTAAACCCGGCGCCGCGCCGAAATGATCGCGCGGATGTGCCCATAGGGTCACCTCCTCGATAAATCGATTGTTACAAATGAAATCCGCGCGCGCTTTGACCCGTGGTAATGACCACGATGGGTACTTCAAAACGCCGGGTGCCATGCTTACACGACCCGGACTTTGGGGTCGGGTAAGCATGCCGATCCAATGGGTCGCGGCCAAAACCGGCGTTGTGGCACCGGTTTCCAACCGGTGCGAACCTCTGGTTTCGCA
>CAYXGR010000126.1:0-8212 GCA_964464525.1 uncultured Planctomycetaceae bacterium | reverse complement strand
GGGGAAAAATAGGGGTATCCGGGGGATCAGACGAACAGCCGGCGGTGGGATTCGAACCCACGACCCCAGCTTTACGAAAGCTGTGCTCTACCACTGAGCTACGCCGGCGAATAGTAAGGCTTCAATATCATCGGTTTTTTCCGGCATGGCGTCAAGATAGGGTTGCCCGAACCGAACTCCGGGGGTTCATGACAATACAGGCGGAACTTGTTCGTAACGTCGTGTGCGATCCATCACAAAAGGGTTGGATTTGGCGGACGGGTATGAGCCGGCTCGGCCACTGCCACCCTTTCGATCCTTGGGCATCGGGTATGCCGCCCACTGTACCGGTTGGAAACCGGTACCACAGAAGAAACCGCGGTTCACACCGGTTGAAAACCGGTGCCACAGAAGAAACTGCGGTTCACACCGGTTGAAAACCGGTACCACAGAAGAAACCGCGGTTCACACCGGTTGGAAACCGGTACCACGGCGCGCGTTCGACCAACACGCGCATCGATATTGTGAACGGCAATATAGCGACTCACGGCATGAGTTGGCGCATTGAGCGTGGACAACACACAGCCATTCGCCTTCCGCCATTCACCATTCCACCCACAAGTTACCGGTCCACTTGCGATTGCGACAATGAAACCCTAAAATAGTAGTATACCAAGTGGAAGATCGGTGGGTCCGAGACGATCCTCGCTGAATCGGCTCCCATCCATGACGCGCCCGCCGATCCCATGAAGAAAGGCTTCGCGTGACCGCCCAACCGTCGGCCATCGGATTGAATGTTCTGGTGCTCAACCGGAATTATCTGGCGATCCGGATCGTCAACGTGAAGCGTGCATTCAGCCTGCTCTGCCGCGAACTGGCGGAGGTGGTTCATATCGATCGCGGCCAATACCTCTCGTACGACTTCTCGGAATGGTGCGATCTGAGCGAACTTGCCAAAGAGTTTGAGCCTCAGGCGCATGACTGGATCCGCACGGTCCGGTTTGATATCGCCGTTCCACGCATCATCCGGCTGGCTTTCTATGATCGACTGCCGCGACAGGCGGTCAAGTTCAACCGACGAAATCTCTATGCCCGCGATTCGAGCACCTGTCAATATTGCGGCAAGCGTTTCGCAACGAGCGAACTCTCGTTGGACCACGTCATACCCCGGAGTCAGAATGGTGGCTCAACCTGGGAGAACATCGTCTGTGCCTGTCTGAAATGCAATATCCGCAAGGGCGGCCGAACTCCGCGGCAGGCAGGCATGACGCTCATTCGAAAACCCATTAAACCCAGGCGAAACCCGGCGATCAGCGTCAAGCTACTCGATGGTCGCTACGCCAGTTGGAAGGCATTTCTCGACAACGCCTACTGGTCGGTCGAATTGAAGTAGACCGAACACGAAACGTCAAAAAGTTAAAGTAACAAAAAGTCAAAATGAGGGGATGATCGAGAAGAGATTCTCGGTCCAGCATGGGCACGATGCCGATCAAGGATCCTGGAGGGGTTCTGGTATGTCGGCGAGGCGGGTGTAGGTGACAAGGAAGCCGGGCGATGCGCCAGGTTGTTGGCCCGTGAGTGTGACGAATCCAGAATCCATCACGGCACCTGTGAAACCGACGGGAACACCGAGCGTGTCGGCTGTGAAGTCGAAGAGGTCGCCGGTGCGCGTTGGATCGTTTGCGGCGATAAAGGCGATTGGCTGATCGGGCACACCGCGAATGGGGCGGTCGTTGTATGAGATGTAGAAGTTGCCGTCGCCTGCGATCGTGCGGTCAAACAGGATCGCGCCGATGATCTCGCCCTCCGTGCCAAAACGCAGCACGATGTCACCGAATAGCGTCGTTCCCTCCCATGCACCAGCCAGCGCGGCTACCGTGTTATCCAGAGACAAGACAACAATCAAATCCTCCGTATCCGGGTTGCAATCGTCTGATGATCTCACATCCACCATCCGGCGTGCGGTCTGATAACCCGGCGCGCCTACGAGAATGTCGAACCGGCCGACGGCGTTGAACGCGATCGCGAAATCCCGGCACTCGTTGACGCACGAACCGACGAAGACCTCGCCCCCATTCACCGAAAAGGCGATGTTCGCAAACGGCAGAATATTGCCTTCGGAATCGGTGACAGTCACGCGAACCGAGGGCTGCCCCGTCAGGCCGCAGTCGGGCACACCGGGCAGAGACGTCGTGTCGCACTGACCATTCATGCCGGTGGCGGTCAGAATCAACAGCGGAAGCAGAATCGATCGTGGAATCATCTTGATATGCACACCCTACATTAGTCCCGCATAATGGGTTGAATCAAGCGGCCTCCTCGATCCTTCTCCCGAGGGATCCTGAAAACCGGACCGCCCCATTTCGTCTCGCCCCCATTTTCTCGAGTGCTCTGTCGCAAGTCGATTGATGGATTGAGTTGCACGGCCTGACGCTGCCAAGCTGTGGTTACTTGGCAGGCCCACGGCCTAACGACTGCGTTGTTAGACCGTGCCCCCCATCGAATCATGCGCAACGGAGCACTCGTTGTATCCCGACAAGGTCCGAAAACAGCCTTACGAACCCAAACACCTTCAAAAGGAACAGGGAGCAAGCATGTAGGTCAAAACGGAAGGGTGGGTTTCAGCGATCTGGGAGTCGCGTGGATTTTCGAGTCGTGCCCACCACATGCGAAAGGATGGTGAATGATGTTGAGGGTGTATTCACAACGAATGGGATTAAAGGGAGTGCTCGCGGCGCTGGCGACGTGCGTCGCGCTGGCAGCCGCGGGCTGCGGGATTGATCCTCAGATGACCGCAGCCCAGCAGGAACGGGATGCGGCCCTGAAGATGGCCTGGGTGGACAAGCTGATCGACGTCGCGGAGAGGCATAATCTGGCCTATCGCGTCGAGGTGAATGCGAGTGGTCGGCCGTCGATCGGCGAGACCGTGGACCTTTATCTCGACACGGGGCTATCCGCGAAGGTTTTCATGTTCGGAAACGGGGCGGGCGCCCGTCAACCGGTCGGGAGTATGACTCCGTGAAGCGTGAAACGGAGAACATACATCGGCACGGTGATGCGATGCACCTTCGGATGAAGGGGGGGCACTGGCATGTCGGTTCGCACCACGACAGGATGATGTTCGCGCGAGGGCTTATCATCATTCTGTCGTGGGCGGCCGGGATGTCGGGCTGCCTGGCGCCGGATGAAATCAACGCGATCCGGGCCGAGATGGACAAGTTGGCCGATGAAATTGGTGTGCTGCACGTGAAAGCGGACACGAGAATCCAGACCGACGGCGGGGATGTCAACGAACCGATCACCGGCTGGATACTGGCGATCGGCTATGCCTCGGTGCCCGTCGCATTTCTTTTCTATCTCCTCGCGCACCGCTCAAGCCTGTTTCGGAACGTGAAAGATCGGTTGCGGGGGAAAGGCGGTGAGATTGGTCGTCGCACCGGACTCTTCTAAGAAATGCGTATTACGTGCCTCAGAGGGTGTCGAAAAAGTGGCATTTTGTTCAGAGCCGCGACCGTGAGGGAGCGGTTTTCGTAGCCGAACAAGGACCACTTCCTCACGGGCGCGGCTCTGACAAGGCTTATTAAACACCCTCTCAGGCGATTCCTGCGGGTGAGCTTCGCTTGTGGGTGCTGGGTGCGTTGGAATTTACGCGGGTCTTTTTCGAGGGACGCCGTTTTGTTGCGGCGCGGGGCTTGCTTGCTGACTTCGCGCCACGTTTAGAAGCCTTGGCCGACTTCGCCCCTTTTTTACGAACACCGACGGCTGGCTTGCCGCGCCGGCGCGACTGGCTGGGCTTCGATTTCGGAGACTTCGAACGGACCGTCTTCTTGGCGGTCTTGCCGCGAGCGCCTTCCGAAATCACGGCCTGGGCCGCCGCCAGACAGGCGACGGGGACGCGGAAGGGCGAACAACTGACGTAGTCGATCCCCGCGGCGTGGCAGAAGCCCACCGATTCGGGATCGCCGCCATGCTCGCCGCAGATGCCGATTTTGAGATCCTTGCGGGTTTTTCTCCCGTACTTGACCGCGTGCTCGACCAGCCGGCCGACGCCCTCACGATCCAGAGTCTGGAAGGGATCGACCTTGAAAATGGCCGCTCGGGTCTGGTCGACATAGTCGGGTAGAAATCTACCCGCGTCGTCACGCGATAGGGCCATGACCGTCTGCGTCAGATCGTTCGTTCCGAAGCTGAAGAAGTCCGCGACGGCGGCGATGCGATCGGCAGTCAACGCGGCCCGCGGCGTCTCGATCATGGTGCCCACGAGATACTTCATCCGAACCCCCGCCAATCGCAGGATTTCGTCGGCCACCTCCCGGGTGCGATCAACGAGAATCTGCAATTCTTTTGCGTCGATACAGAGCGGGATCATGATCTCGGGCGAAACCTTGACGCCCCGGTTTCGGCACTCGACGGCCGCCTCGATGATCGCTCGAACCTGCATCTCCAGAATCTCGGGATAGGTGATCGCCAGGCGGCAGCCGCGATGACCCAGCATGGGGTTCGATTCGTGGAGTTGATCGATACGTTCGTGGATCACACCGAACGCCACCCCCAATTGCTTGGCCAGTTCGCGTTGTTTCTCCGCCGTATGGGGAACGAATTCGTGCAACGGCGGATCGACAAGTCGGATCGTTACCGGTCGCCCGGCCATGGCCTCGAATATCTCGATGAAATCCTGCCGCTGGAAGGGGAGAAGCTTCTCCAACGCGACGCGGCGGGCCGATTCAGTATCGGCGACGATCATCTCCTGGATGGCGAGTCGGCGCTCTTCCGTGTCGAAGAACATGTGCTCAGTCCGGCAGAGACCGATCCCCTCGGCCCCCAGGGAGACCGCACGCTCGGCGTCGTACGGGGTATCCGCATTGGTTCGCACGCGAAGCCGGCGCCGGGCATTGCACCATTTCATCAAGGTGTCGTACTCGGCGGGGAACTTGGGTGTGACGAGCGGAAGCGTCCCTCGATAAATAGTTCCCTCCGATCCGTCGAGGGTGATGGCGTCGCCTTCTTGGAGCGTCTGACCATTGAGAGACATTGTCTGCCGGGTTTCGTCGATCAGGAGGCCGGCGCATCCGACGATGCAACACTTGCCCCAACCGCGTGCGACGACGGCGGCGTGAGAGGTCTTGCCGCCGGTCGCGGTCAGGATTCCCTCGGCGGCGTGCATG
This sequence comes from uncultured Planctomycetaceae bacterium, assembly GCA_964464525.1. GTDB lineage: Bacteria > Planctomycetota > Phycisphaerae > UBA1845 > UTPLA1 > CAYXGR01. The sequence continues at coordinate 3,068 of CAYXGR010000126.1, read as the reverse complement.
CCGCCGACATCCTCGGGGCTGGTTTCCTTTCGGACGAGGATCACCTTGCTTCCCGCGGCACTTCGTTTCTCGGCTTCTGGCGCGGAGAAGACAATTTCGCCACAGGCCGCGCCGGGCACGGCGTTGATGCCGGCGCCGAGTCTGCATTTCGCGAGCAGATTCGATCCGTAATCAGGATCGATGATCGGATGAAACAGGCGCTCGATATCGACGGCGGACATTCTCATGATCGCGGCGTCGCGGGAGATGACGGGCCGGGTGGCGAGGGCGGCGTAACGCTTTGGAAGGATGCCCTTCTTGACGAGACGATTGGCCGCGGTTTTTGTCAGGAGCGGCCGGGTGGCCTGGTCGACGGCGATCCGGAACGCTGCGGTCGGTGTGCGCTTGCCGGTGCGGCACTGGAGCATATAGAGTTTGCCGCGCTCGACCGTGAACTCCAAATCCTGCATGTCCTGGTAGTGCGTTTCGAGCATGACGCGGACTGCATTGAGCTGTTCGAAGACTTCGGGGTGCGTGTCGGCCAATGCATTCAGCCGGATCGGCGTTCGGATGCCGGCGACGACATCCTCGCCCTGGGCGTTCATGAGCAGATCGCCATAGAAGACGTTCTCGCCGGTGCTGGGATCTCGCGTGAAACAGACGCCGGTGCCGCTGTCGTCGCCCATGTTGCCGTAGACCATCTGGCAGATATTGACGGCGGTTCCGGGTAGGCCGACGATCTTCTCCACTTCTCGATACTTGATCGCCTTGTCCGCCATCCATGAACCGAAGACGGCATCGATGGCGCCGACAAGCTGCGTCCAGGGATCGTCTGGAAAGGCTTCGCCCGTCTCTTTTTGATAATCCTCCTTGAATTGCCCGCACAAGTCCTGCAGGTCGTCCGCCGACAGGTCGGAATCCGACTCGACGCCGACTTGCAATTTTCGAGCGGCCAGCTTTTCTTCGAATATCTCTCCTGATACCCCCACTACCACAGTAGAATACATCTGTATGAATCGACGGTACGAATCCCAGGCGAATCGGGCATTGCCCGTGCAGGTGGCCAACCCGCGGACGGAGGTATCGGTCAAACCGAGATTCAAAACCGTGTCCATCATGCCGGGCATCGAGACGGCCGCCCCGCTTCGGACCGAGACCAGCAAAGGATCCGCCGGATCGCCCAATTTCTTCTTGCAGACGCGCTCCAGCTTCGCCAGCGCCAGACGAACCTGCCGATCCAGGCCCGAGGGCCACTTCTCGTTTTGCTTGTAGTAATAGGCACAGGCCTCGGTGGTGATCGTGAAGCCCGCCGGGACCGGCAGGCCGATGTTGGTCATCTCTGCCAGACCGGCGCCCTTGCCGCCCAGCAATTCTCGTTGATGCCCCTTGCCCTCGGCCTTCCCATTCCCCCAGGAATACACATATTTCGTTGCCATCCTTCGTTTTTCCTCTCAAAGTTGCAGACACCTGGATGGGGTCTATAGGTTTGTTGCGATCCGATTACGAATAAATACGATTCAAGAAGTGCATGCCCTGTAACGCTTGTGGCACTGATTATCAACCCCTGTGGCACCGGTTTTCAACCTTTGTGGCACCGGTTTTCAACCGGTGCCTGTCGCGGGATACACTTGTGAGTGCGCCCATTCATCCAGCATTTAGACAAACAAAGCGATATCCCCCCGAACCAAGCCGGCCCGGATCGATCGTCATATCCACATACAGGCGTGAAACCGGGTAAACAGGCGGTCGGCAACCACTCTATGGGCCAATCGGATTACTGTCAACGGGGAGGGTGTGAGCGTCGCTGATGGATGGGTGGCATGGTCAAGCGTAACTTGCTCGCTTATGCGAGCAAGTTACGCTTGACCATGTGATGCCACTCCCGATGTGACATTCAGCAGGGGCGCCGTGCGGACCCTGCTTGGTTCAAATCGCCCCCACAACCCGTGCCAATGCATCACCGAACCACGGCGTGAAATTCGCCGGTCGCGTCGCCAGATCACGCTGAATCTCCGCCGGAGCCGTCCATCGCCAGTTCCCAATCTCGGCCGGATCGGGAGTGACCGGACCGTCATAATGCCCCGTCAGAAGATGCAGATATTCGTGTTCGGTCAGATCGCTCGCGAAGTCGTCCGCTCGGTAGATGTAGGAGGCGACCTCCCGCAGATCGGCGTCGAAACCGAACTCCTCGCCCAACCGCCGCCGGGCCGCAGCAAGGGTTACCTCCCCCGGCCGAGGATGCCCGCAACAGGTGTTGGACCAGAGACCGGCGAAGTGATACTTCCCCGCCGCCCGCTGCTGGAGCAGGAGTTCCCCCCGGTCATTGAAGATAAAAATAGAGAACGCCCGATGCAGGCGGCCGCCCTCCCGGTGTACCGACACCTTCTCCGCCGTGCCGATTTCGCGATCGTGCTCGTCTACGAGTATGACCTGTTCCATCGTCTGATCCGCCGGTAGTGGGTGTCAACGAAATGCAGGGTCCGGTTTACGGATATCGAGACCAGCGGACCTTATTTCTCGAAACTCCCTCACGCCGCCGGCCACAGCCAGCCGAATGTCCCCGCCGTCACCAGCCCATAGACCACGCCGTCGAAGACGAACTTCAGCGTCGAGCCCCACGGGGCCCCCTTCCAGATCGAGTCGTTCAACTGAGCAACCCCATACGCAAGGATGGCCACGGTGCCCGTCACGCGAAAGACGGACAGATAGGTCGCGCCGGGAACCAGCCCCGCATGGTGGCCGACGTAGGCGGTGAGGATGCTGATCAGCACCGAGTAGAGAAACCAGAGGACGAGGTTTTTGTTCATGCCGAAGTCGCTGCCCGGCATGACGGTCATAAACCCGATCGGCCCGAGCTTGCACCGCTCGATGTATTCCGGATCGCCGCACGCCTTCATCGACCCGGCACAGGGAAACATGTACATACCCGGCGGAACGGCAACCTCCCGCATCGCCGCGAGCATCTTCTCCTCGTCGGGGAGCTTCTTGAAGTCCCCCTTGTGGATGGGAATGACCATGTGCAGGATGGAGCTGGCGATAAAGACAAAGACTGCCGACAACAGGATGGGTAGCCACAAGGCCGTCAGGAA
>CAYXGR010000125.1:6687-8231 GCA_964464525.1 uncultured Planctomycetaceae bacterium | reverse complement strand
CCAAGGCGCGGGCATGGCGAAACAAGCAAGCATGCCAACCCAACAACTTGCGCCCGAAGCCCACACTGTGGCACCGGTTTCCAACCGGTGCGTGTCGCATGGCTTCAACCCGGCGACACTGGGCACAGGATCCACACTCAATCGACTCGGATCACCACAGCCAGCGCCGTATCACCCGCTGCGCAGCCCGTGAACAAACCATATCCTCCCCCCGCCAGAACAAGCTCCTCGATCAACTCGATGATCAATCGTGTACCGGTCGGCGCCTGGGGATGTCCCCAAACCAGCGAACTACCAAATCGGTTCATGGCCTCCAGTTCAACACCCATCTCCTTCGCAAAGTAGATATCATTCACCGCAAATGGATTATGCGTCTTGATAGCCCGAATGTCGTTCATCGCGACACCCGCACGGCTCAGCGCCTGCCGCGTGGCGGGCACATTCGCCATCGCCATGAGTCCCTTATCCGCACGACCCTGCCCGAACGAAACCACACGCACGCTCACCCTCGGGTTCCGGCTCAACTCGGCCGCCTTCTCCCGAGTGGTGATCACCAAGCCGGCATTCCCGTCGGCAGGATAAGTTTGGGTTCCAAAGGTCACGGATCCACCATCCTGAACAGGCTTGAGTTTTGCCAGCCCTTCAGCGGTCGTGGGGAACACGCCTTCGTCACCCATAACCGTCTGGAGCACCTTACGACCGGAACCATCCATGACCTCGACCGGCGACACCATGAATCGCTTGAGAAACGCCGAATCGTCCTTAAGTGCATCCTGATACTGCCGGTAACGCAGCAGAGCCACCTCATCCTGCGCGGCTCGATCGATACCCGTCATCCGGGCGACATTCTCCGCGGTCTGCAGCATGGAACACTTCACAAACGGATCCCGCCCGAAGTTGTCCCAAACCCAATCTTCTCGCTCGCCCACGCCCCCGGCCGCCAGAGGATTCGGATAGTAAATGTGTGGCGAATTACTGGTCCGATCGCACAGCAACGCGAGGATCACCGAGTGAGTCCCCGTTTCGACTTCCATCGCGGCGTTTGCAATGACCCGCCCGGACGTGGCGCAGGCCTGGCTGACGGTGGCCCCGGTGATACCCGAGGCTCCGATCAGCGCACCCATCCAGGGCGCACCATAGAAGCTGGATTTCTGGGGAATCGTGGTGCCCAGGATCAGCCCGTCAAATACCTCGGCGGAAAGATTCCGTTCCGACAGAGCGCGGACGGCGATCGAGGCGCCGAATTTCAGGGAATGCAGATGCCCAAAGCTGCCCTGCCAACGACAAAACGGGGTGGACCAGTAGGCCCCATAGGGAATAAAGACGCGTTCAAATTGCATAACGACGATCTCCCAATACACCCCGCGCCGACGCAATGGCCATTCCGTTCGACGAACCGTCTCGCGAAGCCCTTCAGAATAGCCCGTCGATCGACGGGGGGTCCATGATACATCAAATATTCAAATCTACAGAGATGTACGATATCACGAAAGGGAAGATTGTGCACGGACGCTACGTCCCACTCACAAGCGGCGTAGGCGTAG
>CAYXGR010000125.1:5063-6587 GCA_964464525.1 uncultured Planctomycetaceae bacterium | reverse complement strand
CGCCGGGTGGCACTGTCAAGGCACGATCCCCTTTGGATCGTGCCTTGGCAGTGATGAACCGCAATATCACCCTATCCGAGCCCCGAGCGCAAGCGAGCGGGACCAAAGCGGCGTATCCATGAAAAGGCGTAGAATGGGCCATCTGACCACCTGTGAATCGCGCGCCGGGTGGCACTGTCAAGGCACGATCCCCTTTGGATCGTGCCTTGGCAGTGATGAACCACAATATCACCCTATCCGAGCCCCGAGCGCAAGCGAGCGGGTCCAAAGATCAACAGATCTACCCCAATTAAAACGCCCCACTGGCAATGGAAAATTCGAACATCATCCAACTTTATCCTCATGCACCCCCAATCGAGGGCAGGCAAGGATTCGCGTTGACGCCCTGCAAAAGGGCCTCTAGCATACAGTGCTCGGCGTTGTCAGAGGGTCCGGCCATTGGGGTACGGCACCGGTTACGGCGAAAGGAACGGCACATGATCGACCAAGAACTCCTGGATATCCTGGTCTGCCCAGCCTGTAAAAAACCGGTGAAACTGACCGACTCCAAGCCGGAGGACGAGGCCCAGGCACGCCTCGTCTGTTCCGGCTGCGGGCTTCGATATCCGGTCAAAGACGACATTCCCATCATGCTGATCGATGAGGCCGAGCCTGCCGATCACCGGTCCAGCTCTGAATAAAAGGGGCGCCGAACGGCAATACACCCGCATGATCGCCATTATTTCCGACATCCATGCCAACCTCGAGGCCCTCAAAACGGTGCTTGCCGACATCAAACAGCGTGGTGTCGACACCATCTACTGCCTCGGCGACATTATCGGCTACGGCCCCGAACCCGCCGCCTGCCTCGACCTCGTCGCGAAACACGCGAAGTTGTGCCTCTGTGGAAATCACGATCACGCCGTCTTCTTCGAACCGACGAATTTCAACGTCAGCGCCGAGCGCGCCGCCTTCTGGACGCGATCGGCCCTCGAGGAGGATCCCGACGTCGAAGCCCGAAATCGCAGGTGGCGGTTTCTCGGTCGCTTGAATCCACGCATCGTGCACAATGGATTCCTGTTCGTCCACGGATCCCCGCGAAAACCCATCAACGAATACCTGTTCCCCGACGACGTCTACACCGCACCCCACAAGCTGCTGGCCAACTTCGATCGCATGGAGCAGCTCACCTGCTTCTGCGGTCACACACACGTCCCCGGCGTCTTCGTCGACGATCCCTATTTCGAAACGCCCGACGAAATGGGCGAGTCGCACCGCTATGCAATAGGCGAAGAGAAGGTCATCATCAATGTCGGCTCCGTCGGTCAGCCGCGAGATCGCGACCCCCGAGCCGCATACGTCATCGTTCACGAGCGAGAGGTTGAGTTCATCCGCATCGAATACGACATCGACGCAACGGCCGATAAGATTCGCGAGATTGCCAATCTCGATGACTTTCTCGGAACACGCCTCTACGAGGGAAAATAATCAGGAGCGCATCCACCATCCCTCATGAAGTACCGGGATGCGCCGACAAGAGAAAAC
>CAYXGR010000125.1:0-4963 GCA_964464525.1 uncultured Planctomycetaceae bacterium | reverse complement strand
ATCTTCGCTCATCGAATAGAGCATTGAATGGATTCACAAACGAAACGCACGCTGGCCGCAACTGCCCTCTGTATGCTGGTTCTCTTCGGATGGATCCAAGTCCAGCAGATAATCAATCCCCCGCAACCCGTCGAGCCGCCCGCCTCTCAAAACGCGGATCCATTACCCCCCAGCGCAGCAGCGAAGCAAGCCGAACCCCCTGCTGCGGAAACCGTCCTCTCGGCGAGTGATCCTCCGGCATCGATCGAACCCCAAAAAAACGCCGTCGCGCCTTTATCATCGCCGGAATACCACGCCGTCTCCGCGGATGCGACCCAACGCATCACCCTCGGCGATGATCATCAGGGAAACGGCGAATTCCATTTCGCCGCGGTGATGACAACCAGGGGTGCCGGTGTCGAATCGCTCAATCTCGCGGATCATCGCAACCACGTCGCAAAGGACAAGAAAAACCCGGATCACGATCCCTACCACTTTCTTAAGGTCGTCAAGGATCCCCAATCCGAAAAGGTTTATCATTCCTTTGTCACACAAAAGCTTTATCTGGCCGAGGAAAAAATCGAAGTCCCACTCGATAAGGTCGATTGGTCCGTCGACACCGAAACCCGTAACGCCGACGGACAATCGGTGACATTTTCGACGGTGATTCGCAAGGGGATGAGCGATGTTTTGAAACTGAGCAAGACCTATCGATTGCCCCGTTTGTCCCACCATCTCAAAATCTCCTACACCATCGAGAACCGCTCCGGCAAGCCGCACAGAATCAGGCTGACCAACAGCGGTCCGATCGGATTCAACAAGGCAGGCAGCGGCTACGGCAGCCCCCACGCCATGGTGGCCCTCATCGACTCCGAAGGCCGCATCACGGATGGCGACAACACCACACGGGCCAATGCCTTCAAGGCAGAAAACTCATCCGAGGCCTTTCTTCACGGCGAGGAAGATCATTTCTTCTGGACCGCGGTCGGCAACAAGTACTTCACCTGCATCGTCGTCCCGCAACCCCTCGCCGGTGGCCGATCACCCTATCCCGACTATCTCGAACAGGTCTTCGCACGCACGCGTCTGTCCGATCCCAAGGCCGAGGGCGACCTGACGCTTGAACATGTTTATGAACCCAAAATGGCGATCGGCCCTGGCAAGACCCTGACACTCGATGTCGAGGCCTTCTGCGGACCCAAAAGCCAGCATCTGTTCGAAGAGGAGATCCCCGAAGCCATCGAGCGTCGCTACGATCTATCCGGTAATCCGGATCGCTCCAGTTGCACCTTCGACGCCATCAGCAGTTTGATGCTCTGGCTGCTGACCTTGGTTTACGGAGTGGTCGGCAACTACGGCGTAGCCATCATCGTCCTCGTCATCATCGTCCGCCTCTGCCTGCACCCCGTAAGCAAACGCGGCCAGATCCACATGATGAAGATGCAGAAGAACATGGGCAAGATCAAGCCGCGCATCGAGGCAATCCAGCAGCAACACAAAAACGACAAGCAGAAGATCAACGAAGAAACGATGAAGCTCTATCGGGAGGAGGGCGTCAATCCGGCCGGATCGGTCATGGGCTGCCTGCCGATGTTTCTGCAAACCCCCATCTGGATCGCACTCTATACGACATTGAACACTAATGTAGATATGCGACACATGCCGTTTATCGGCTACATACGCGACCTCTCCGCCCCCGACGGCCTCATCACCTTCAGCGATCCGATTTCCATCCCGCTGCTCAGTTTGGTCATGGGGCCGTTCGTCTCCTTCAATCTGTTGCCTGTGCTCATGTCCGCGATCATGTACGGTCAGCAGAAGCTGACTCAGAAGCTGACCAAGCCGGACAAACCCCCGCCACCCAAGATGGACAAGGACGGCAACCCTCTCCCCGACACCATGGCCCAGCAGCAGAAAATGATGGGCTTCATGATGCTCTTCATGGGCTTCATGTTCTACCGGTTCCCCAGCGGGTTGTGTCTCTACATTCTCTCCAGCAGCCTCCTCGGCATGGCCGAACAATACTACATCAGAAAACACATCAAGGAGCAGGACGCCCGCGGCGATTTCGACATCGAGAAGACAGAACACAAAAAGACAGGATGGTTAATGACGAAATTCGCGGAGGCCCAGAAGATGGCCGAACACCAGAGGCTGGCCCAATCCAAGGCCCCCACCACCTCGAAGCGCAAACACAAGAAGCCACGGTTTTAGAATCAATCTAAGAAAAGCCTGTGGCACCGGTTTTCAACCGGTGCGAAACTCGAAATTCAAATGCCGGGTGCCATGCTTACACACCCCGGGACTTATCGGGGTGGGTAAGCATGCGATTAACAATGGATGTCGTTATACGCGAAGTACCCCGCCTCGTAACTCGAATCTAACATGCCCAATCCCCCCCCACACACACCGGAAACCGAGTCTCCACCCTCTCCCCGCGCATTCTCCCACGCCACCGGCTACATCTTTCAGTCGATCGGATTCCTCCTCGCGATCGGAAGCTGTTGCTGGTGGTCGATCTCCGGATGGGTACAAGATGAAATCCCCACCCGCGTCGAAGGGCAATTAGTCGTCCCCAATATCAACACCGAAGCAGCATCCGATCAGATCTGGGCAATGATTGCCGTGCCCTTCTCATTCGTCAGCGCCCTCGGCCTGTTGGTCATCGGCCTGGGATTGCATCAGGATAGACTGAAGACGGGGCGAGGACCCCTCCTCCTCACGGCGATCGCCGCGCTCTATTTCTGGACCTATCTCGGGTTCGCGATCGTGCAGTTCCCGGCAACAGGGCGCATCACCCTCGTCGCAATCATGGCACTGATCTGGACGGCCTGTGCCCTCTTGGCGGGTGTTTCGGCGGAGGAGTTGAAGCGAGTGCCGCCCCTCAAGCGGTCTGAGACAGCATGGACGTCTCGCGATGAGGATGATCTGAGAAATGCCCTTTCGCCTCGCTCACCAGATAGAACGAGCCGGTCAGACAAATCAGATCCTCCCGAGTAACCGCCTTTTCGGCGATCACCATCGCCTCGGCAAGCGTGGGCGCAACCTGGGCCATGCGACCGGTCACCTCGGCGAACTGGGCCGCCAACTCAACCGGGTCGGCACTCCGCGGAGAATCGATCGCGGTAAAGATGATCTTGTCGGCGCCGAGCCGAATCTGTCGAAGCATGCCCTCGACGTCCTTGTCTCCGCAACAGCCGAAGATCACGACCATCGAGTCATACGGAACGTTTTGGCCGATCGCCCGCATCAGTGCTCCGATGCTGGCGGCGTTGTGGGCGCCATCCACAAGGACGCGTGGCTTGGAACAAAGCATCTCCATCCGACCCTGAAGTCGAACATTGGCCAAGCCATTAATCGACTGCTCGTCATTCAGCTTCATGCCCCGATTCTTGAGTTGGTCCAGGACGCCCAGGGCCACACCGCAATTGATCGCCTGATGCTCACCCACCAAGGGAACAAGCAGATGATCGAAATGGCTCGTTGGCGTGGTGACACAGATTCGAGCCTGCGGCCTGCCGCCTCGGGCGGCCTCGAACCGATAGTTGAAGCGGATATCGTCGCCCGCGAAATACAACTCCGCGCCCTTCTCTTGAGCGATATTCCTGAGAACCGTCTTGACGCAATCCGGCTGAGGCGAAGAGACAATCGGCACATTCGCCTTGAAGACACCAGCCTTTTCCTCGGCGATCTTTTCCAGGCTGTCGCCCAGTTGCGACATGTGGTCCAGGGAGATGCTGGTCAGCCCGCAGGCATCCGGTTTGATAATATTGGTCGCATCAAGCCGACCGCCAAGACCGGTCTCGATCACCGCCACGTCAACCTTCTTCTCGGCAAAGTAGAGGAAGGCCAGGGCCGTGAGGATCTCAAAGTAGGTCGGATGATCGTCCTTGTATTTTTTGGTCGTCTCGGCAATCCGGGCCATGAGACGGGTCATCTCCGCCTTGGAAATCATCACATCGTTGATAACGATCCGCTCACGGATGTCCAGGATGTGCGGTGATGTATAAACACCCACCTTCAAACCGTTGTTCGCCAGCATATTGGCCAGCATCGCCGCGGTCGATCCCTTGCCCTTGCTGCCGGCAATGTGGACGCTTCGGAAGCCAAGATGAGGATCACCCAGATCCTTCATGATCCGACGAATCCGTGTCAGCGACATCCGACCGCGCTGCTTCCGCCGGGGCGGGATGCGCTCATAATTGATGTGTGCATTCAGAAACGCCATGGCGGCGGGATACGTGTGAATCACCGCATCCACCGACTTCTTACGTACGACGGCTGGCTTGGAGGCCGTTCGGCGGGGATTGGTGACACGCGAGGCCGGCACGCGCTTGGAGGATCGGTTGGGAGCCGATTCCTTGGGCGAACGTATGGAAGAAGAAGCCCGACGATTCTTGGCCGAAGTTGCACCACGCTTTCGATCGGTGACCGGGGTGGAACGCCGTGTGGGTGTTACGGGTCTGGACATAGGGGGCACATGATATCCATCTGAGGGCAAAACGTCAAGTTTTTTGACACGAAAACGATTGAGTTAATCGCAATCATCATACATAACTTATTATATAACAAAGACATGATGTTATGTGGCGACTCACGAAGGCATCCGAACAAATACTAAACAAATCACAGGAATGAGTCTGATCCACCGCCGATTTCCCAAAATCTACAAACAACTTATGCACAGATGAGACACATGCGATGCACCAAGTTGGCCCAAAGGCACACGGCGGGTTGGACAAAGGGCACAGGATCATGTCAAAGCGCTCTCCGCTTCTCAAATCCCCAGACAACAGGGGGAAAATAATCGATGATCAATCGCCACCTCCAAGCCAATCTCCCTTCGTATGCTAATGAGACGCTCAGCCCCCCCCTTGGGTTCACCGATTGGCAATAAACTTTGAATTTCCTCGCAACCTCCTCTCAAAAAGCACACGTGCCACTACTCCAAGCAATACCGATTGCCCCATGCATCCCCAATATT
>CAYXGR010000124.1:3135-8291 GCA_964464525.1 uncultured Planctomycetaceae bacterium | reverse complement strand
GCTGCGGAGCGGGTGTAGTTGTGAGTGACGAGTTTCGAGCTTCATGTGGTGGGCAATGCCCACCCTACAACTGCTCCGGAGCGGGTGTAGATGCGAGTGACGAGTTTCGAGCTTCATGTGGTGGGCAGTGCCCACCCTACAACTGCTCCGGGGTCAGTGGCAATGAGTAAAGACATTTCAACAACAACATATACAAAACAGAAAATGGTGGGCAATGCCCACCCCACTACATCTCGAATCGTCTTGCAAACGGATCACGATGATGTGATGAGCGGTTTCAGGACGTGGGTCTGATGACCCACGCTACGGGGTTGCCAATCGCCTGATCCTCTCCTCTATCGTTGCGATCTGTTTCGCCGTGAGGCGGTTGGGTTTTGATACATAGATACGCTGGGCGTCCAGGTTCAGGGCGGTCTGAAGCTGATGGGCGGCCTTGGTTCGTGCATCGGCGGTGGCGCCCTGCTCCGCATGGAATTCGAGCAATGCGGCCAGATCTATGCGGCGCCTTGGCGAGGTGGGATAGGCCGCGACGAATGCCTGCTGGGCTTCGATTGACCGGCGGAGATCGTCGGCGTCCTTGCTGAAGTCGTAGCGCCTCCGGTAGAGCATGGCGCGGTAGGAATGGAGGCGACCGCTGTGGCGATCGCGTAGTTGAAACTCGTCGGCCAGCGTGAGTGCCTCGTCTACCTGCTCCACCGAACCAGCGCGGGGCAGGAGTTGTTCGATCAGTTCGCCGGTGGCGGTCGCGTCGAGTGGATATGCATTCATCCCCGCGCGGTAGGCGCGATAGCCCATCGACACGGTGTAGACATGCCAGGGGCTTGGGTCGGCTTTTGTGCGGGCGGTCTGCAACTCCTTCGCCAGGTGGACGGCGGGGAAGACGAGTCGCACGGAATAGACCACGAGGACAAGGGCTGACATGACCGTCAGTCCCACGACGGTGGCGAATCGAAGGCGCGAAGCGCTGGGTCGGTTTGCAGTTTCGGTGTGTTGGGTGGTCGGATCGGGTGTTCGACATTCACGCACAGCCAGAGTAACGGCGATCATCGCGAAGAAGGTGGTTGCCGGGCCGGTAGCGAACAAGGCGAGGTCGATGCCGGTGTGCAGGACGAAGCCGATCAGACCGGCACAGAGGGCGGGCAAAAGCGGGCCGAGTGTATCGTCCGCCAGGCGGGTCGATTGCATCGACTCGACGGCCAGGGCCACGAAGCCTATTGCGAATGGAATCGCCCCAATGAGGAAGACCATCGCCCGGTAGCCCGGATCGGAACCGGCCAGCAGCGCGAACCAGGCACCGAAGACGATGAGGCCGATGCCTCCGCACCAGAGGATAATCGATCCGGGTGGGCCTCGCGTCGGCGTCGCATCGAAATCGTCATGTGGCAAAATTGATCCGCCCGGCGTTTGACCAGCCAGCCGCATCGCCACTCCCAGGAACAGCAGGAGGATGCCGGCGAGGCCGATGACTCCCCATTCGGTCGCGAATCGAACCACCCAGCTATGGGGCGACTCGACCTCCTCCGGGCACTCCACGGATTTATACCGGGTGAAGTGTCGGCCGAATTGGTTTGCCCCGACGCCGAGCAGTCCCTGGTCGGCGATTATCTCTCGGGCACCCTGCCAGTACATCGATCGAAAGAGGATCGAGCGGCCGAGTGCCGCGGGATTGGTTCGCAACATGAGATACAACCCGGTGCACCCCACGACGGCGGAGAGGCACAGGGCTGTGAGCACCGTTCGAGGGCGGCGCGCAAGCGATCGTGCCCATCCCTGTCCGACGATCCAGACGAGCAGCGCGAGACCGCACGCCACCATCGCCCCCTTGCTCCGTGTGGCATACAGGGCGACAGCGCAGCCGATCACAATCACAATTGGCAGGAGAAGCATCCAGACTGGCCGGTTCTCCCGCCGCCGGGCGGACAGGATGGCGATCGTTGCAAAGAGGAACAGGATCAGGTGGCTGCCGAGGATGTTGGGGTGCCCGTAATAGCCGGAGAGGCTGCCGGATCGCATGCGCTGTTCGAAATCGTGCTGCATGCCGTGCGTGCGGGAGCCGTCGTCTGTCGGACTGTCCTGCGGCATGAGTTCCGCCTTGTGGGACTCGTAGTATTCGAGGGTGTCGGGCAGTTCGACGAAGTGTTGATGGGCGCACTTGGCGATGGTCATCGCGGCGGTGGCCACAATGACGACGAGGGCAAGGCGAACCTGCCACGGTCGCCTCAGAAGTTGACGTAGCACGATCAGGTAGAGCACGCCGCCCAAAAGATCGAGTACGCCGATGAGGGCGAGGTGCTTCTGGCCGGCAAGGCTCGTTGAGATGATCGCCGCAATGAGGAGGAGGGCCGCGCCGAGTTCCGCACCGGTTCGTCGATAACGTCGTCGTCCGGATTGGATTCCGATGCAGAGCAGGATTGCGGCGATGGCGATGATGCACCCGACGATCGTGAAGGTCGTGGCGGCCTGTGCGCCGGACGGCAGATCGAGGTGTCGAAACATGCCGAGTAGTTCGAAGGTGTGCGTCTCGGCGAGGACAGCCCGGAGCGGGATGAGGGCGAGCAATACAAGGAGGGTGAACCGCTCAATGAGGCTGTGGACATCCAGCGCGAACCAGTCCCGCGTGGTGGCATGGTCATGCTCCGCCGGCACTTGATCCGGACGCGTTGTTCTATTGTTCTGCCTGCGTCTTGTCATGGGGGCCGGAACTTTCGAGCAGGGCGACGAGCGCAACGACGAGGGCGGTCTGCAACACCATCCCCCAAGCTACGGGCCAATCGACTCTCGGCAACCAGAGGGTTGGTAATGCGGTCACCAGCGTGGCCAGCCAGATGATGCCGACGGCGCGGGGGATGGACATTCCCCGGCGGACGAGTCGATGCGAGAAGTGGCGGCGGTCTCCGGTCCAGATCGGGACGCCGCCGCGCCATCGCAGAAAAAAGACGCTGGTTGTGTCGTAGAGTGGGACGGCCATGACGATCAGCGGGGCGAAGACGGCGAAGGGTTGTGCGCCGCGCAGCGGATCGGCGAAGGTGGTGAGGATGGTGATGACGGCGAGGAGGAAGCCGATGACGGTACTGCCGGCGTCGCCGAGAAAGATGGAGGCGGGATGGAAATTAAACGGAAGAAAACCGAGGAGTGCTCCGGCCAGGAGCCAGCAGCAGGTGGGGACGAAAATCTGCCCGGCGAGGGTCGCGGCGATGCCGAAGATGATCGCGGCGATCAGGGCGACACCGGTTGCGAGACCATCCATGTTGTCGAGGAAATTCAGGGCGTTGGTGAGGAGGAGAATCCAAAGGATGGAGAGTAAGATCGATACGGCGGGCAATAGATGGGAGAGCAGGCGAAGATCGAAACCGATGACGAGGGTGGAAGCCACGACGATTTGGACGGCGAGCTTCGGCACCGGTCCGATTGGCCGGCGATCGTCGATCAGGCCGAGGATGCACAGGATTGCGGCGGCGGCGCAGATGGCGAGGGCGGCGGGGGTTTTGGCGGTAATGCCGTCGAGGTGCGGGACCAATGCTTCGGGGCACCAGGCGGGGGGTCGGCCATCTAGAAAATGGAGGGTCAGGACGCCGGCGAGGATGGGGAGGATGACGGCGAGCGTGACCGCGACGCCGCCGCCGAGCGCGACCGGCCGAATGTGCCCCTTGTGGCCGCCGGGCCGATCGACGAAATCCCGTGCTATTGCCCATCGTCGGATGAGACCGGTCGCGATCGCGCAGAGGGCTGTGCTGGTGGCGATGGCAATAGCGGCGAGGGTCCATGTTGTCGGATGAATCACGGGATTGACTCGTTCTCGGACCGAGGTGAGACTCTGTTTCCATGTACCCGATGTGCGGTGGCCGCCGGATCGCTGGGGGCCATGCTATTGAAAGCTGGCATCGGAGTCTATATCGTACGCATGTCGCCAAGTGAGGGTTGGGTGAAAAAAGAACTTCGTGTCAAGCTGCGGTCCGTTTTGGAATCCATTCCTCCGGAGACGCTCCAAGCGCAATCGCAGGAAGCCGCCCAGCGTCTCTTCGCTGCGGAGGAATATCGCCAAGCCGAAATCCTGATGATCTACCTCTCACGGCCAGGCGAGGCGGATACAACGCCGATCGTCCTTCAGGCGTGGAAGGATCTCAAACGCGTGCTTGCGCCTCAGATCGGTTGGGAAAGCAAGCAGATGATTCCGGTCGAGATCAACAATCTCGATACCGACATCGCAGACACGATGTACGACATGCGCGAACCGGTCCGGGGAACGCCCATTCCGATCGAACTGATCGACCTGGTTATCGTACCGGGATTGGGATTCGATCCCCAGGGCAATCGACTGGGGCGTGGTCGAGGGTTTTATGATCGGTTTTTGGGTCGGCCCAATTTTCGGGGGGTGATTTGTGCCCTGGCCCACGAGCAACAGTTCGTGGATTCGGTCCCTTCTCGCCCGCACGACCAGAAAGTCCACCTGCTCGTGACGAATGAACGGGTTCGGCGTTTTTCCGATTCGCAACTGGGCGGTTGATTTCAGATCCACATGAAGGTGCATGTTTTTCCGGTTGACGGCAATGCATCGACCGTACACGATTCCGTGCTGTTGTCCTATCGCCGTTCGCGATTCTGAGGCGCACCTGGATTCGATCGACCGCACGGGCTATAAGCCTGCGGCTCTACCGTGTCGCATAATCGCGTACGCTTATTAACAGAGTTGTTTCCCTATCCGGATGCATCGGGATTCAACGGTCCGTGATCCGGTTTTTGGATATGGAGTGATCAGCCTTGAAGCGTCTCTTGATGACACGACAATCTCAGTGGTGGTTGATTGCGGGTGTGGGGACCGTTGCGGTCTTCGCTTGGGGTATCTACGTCTGGAAATTCACTCGTACTCCCGCGCCGACTGAGGTCATTGCCACCGATTCATCCGCCGTCGCGCAGCCGGAACCGCAGGCTGATCGAGAGGAACCACCCGGTTCATTGACATCACTTCGCGCGACACATAAGGCGGTTCAACCGCATGCATTCGAGCACCCGTCCGGCCGATCATCGGAGGGAGTTCTGTCGCACCCCGAGGAGGATCTTTCCTCGACGGTTCGCGCCAACGCGCCGATTTCTCTCGACGATGAGGCGGGCTTCACGATTGCATATCACGAACCGATCGCAACGGTTGATGATGGGGC
>CAYXGR010000124.1:0-3035 GCA_964464525.1 uncultured Planctomycetaceae bacterium | reverse complement strand
GCGGGCGGGCCGACTGTCTCTGTTCGATCCGCGATTGAGGCGGCGCGCAACGCCCGGTCTCGGGGTGATCTGATCGGAGCGCGGGCATCGTATGCGAGTGCACTGAATCTCGGCCTTCCCGATTCCGAAGGCATTGCCATTCGTGGTGAGTTGGCGAATCTGGCCGAGGCACTGGTGTTCAGTCGGGCGATGAGTCCGGACGATCCGCTCAGTTTCAGCCATCATGTGGGCGGCGGTGAGTCTTTGAACTTGATCGCGCGGCGAAATAAGATCACCGAGGCCTTGATGGCGTCGATTAACCATATTTCGAATCCGAATCGGCTTCGTGCCGGAGCGCGGCTGAAGGTGATTCGCGGGCCGTTCAACGCCGTCATCTGGAAATCGGCGCACCGGCTGGACGCATATCTCGGGGACACCTACGTGCGAAGCTTTCAGGTGGGTCTGGGTACCAATGGTGGAACCCCCGAGGGCCATTGGATTGTGAAGAACAAGCTGATGAATCCCTCGTGGACCGATCCGAGCACCGGTCGCTACTATGCGGCCGAGGAGCCCGACAATCCCATCGGGGAACGATGGATCGGCATTGAATGTGTTGAAGGTGGTTGTATTGGTCGCGAAGGCTTCGGCATTCACGGAACGATTGAGCCCAAGAGCATCGGCGAGAATATGTCGATGGGCTGTGTGCGACTTGTTCCTGAAGATGTGGCGTTGGTGTACGACCTGCTCGTCGAGCGGCATTCTCATATCGACATCCGGCCATAAATTTCATCGTTGCCCGACAGGGGGAATTCGGGATTCTTGTAGTCAATTGTCGTTTTTGGGTCCATTCAATCCCTGAGAGGGTGCTTAAAAAGTGGCATTTTGTTCAGGACCGCGACCGTGAGGGAGCGGTTTTTTGTGGCCGAACGCGGACCGCTTCCTCGCGGGCGCGGCTCTGAAAAGGCTTTTCAAACACCCTCTGAAGAATGATCCTTCTTCCTTCGGAACCCACTCAGGATGACCTACCTGGCCGTGCCCATCTTCGGTGATTCGATCGAGGCTGTTCGGCGCGACATTGCCACGGCGGTCGATCTCGGCGCGGACATGATCGAGTTGCGGCTGGACCGGATGCCGGATGTCTCCGACGAGGATATTCGGCGGCTGGCCGAGAAGCCGGCCGAGGAAGTTCCGATGATCCTGACGCTTCGATCGGTGGCGGAGGGGGGCGACTGCGCGGTGACCGACGAGGAGCGGATCGACCGACTGACCAATCTCGGGCCGCGGTTCGACTACATCGACGTCGAGTTGTCCACCTGGCTCAGCGAGCACGATTTGCGGCGACGGCTCAGGGGGGCAATCGTCCGTGCCGAGAAGGCGCGGGATCAAGTGGGTGAGGCCGCGGAGAGTCAGGCTCCGATATGCAGGCTGATCCTCTCGAAACACGATTTCACCGGCCGGCCGAACACGCTGCTCAGAGATCAGTGTGACTTGCTGGAAACCGAAGAATGTTCCGTGCCCAAGCTGGCCTGGCGTGCCCGTTCGATCCGGGACAATTTTGAGGTGTTTCAATGGATGAGTGCTACTCGGGGGGCTGGGAGACCGGGGATTTTTATCTGCATGGGGCCTGAAGGTGTACTCTCGCGAATCCTCGCCAAAAAGTTCGGGGCTTTCGCCACCTTTGCCTCACTGCGGCCCGGCCTCGAATCCGCACCCGGGCAAGTGATGATCACGGAACTCAAGCAGCTTTATCGATGGGACGCAATCGACGAAGAGACGGCGGTCTATGGCGTGATCGGGGATCCGGTCGAACACTCCCTCAGCCCGAGGGTTCACAACGCGGCGTTCGAGGAGGCCGACGTTAACGCGGTCTATCTCCCTCTCAAGGTAACTGCAAGCTACGAGGCGTTCACGGCGTTCATGGCCCACGTCATGGCGGACGGGAGCGGGTATTGCCGTGGTTTCAGTGTGACGATTCCGCATAAAGAGAATGCTCTGGCCTACCTAGAAAAAGTCGGCGGAACGATTGATGAGACCGCTGCCCGCGTGGGGGCGGTCAATACGATCACCTATGACGGCGACAAAGGCTTCCATGGATATAACACCGACTTTCCAGCCGTGATCGATACGTTGGAAACGGGCCTCGGTCGCTCCGATTCTGAGTTCTCCAGTCTCTCGGTTACCGTCCTCGGGGCAGGCGGCATCGCCCGGTCGGTCGTCGCCGCGCTGAGCGTACAGGGCGCCTCGGTCACGATCTTCAATCGGACCGAATCCAAGGCGGTCGCCCTGGCTGAGGGATTCGGCTGCCAATATGGCTCTTGGGACCAGCGAGGCGACGGGTCGGCCGATCTGATCGTCAACTGCACCCCCCTCGGGATGTGGCCGGAGGTGGACGCCTCACCGTTGGAATCGGCCTGTCTCAAACCTGGGCAAGCTGTGTTTGATACGGTGTATAACCCCTTGCAAACGAGGCTTCTACGCGAAGTGGCCGAACGGGGGGCCGTGGCTATCGATGGACTGAGCCTCTTCGCCCACCAGGCCCGGGCCCAGTTTCGGATCTGGACGGGAAAGACCCTTCCGGTGGCCTTTTTCCGATCGCATGCCGAAAAAGGGCTTGCTGACGCGTGAAACTTTAATGCAGAGGCATGCCGCAGGTTGACCATGTGTTCGAGAGATCCATTGCTGAGGCGGATTTGTGGTTGATTTTCATGATTTTTCCCTTCGATGGGGGTGTCGTGTGAGCCGTAGTCGTTTGTGAGTAAGGGTTTAGGTTGGCATGGTCCGCTTTTCGGGAGTGGGAAAAAGTGAGAATAACTGAGAAAACGGGCGACTTGGCGATGGGGTCTGGTAATGAAACTTCGAGATGTTGGGGGTTGGTCGGGTTCATTATTGGGTGGGTCCACGACAGTTCAGGCGGCGGAGAATCATGCCCTTCACCCCGAAAGGATCGCAACAAGCCAGCCCAGGGCAGAGTGAAAGCGGCTCGATCTGGGATCCGCGGGCGGACATGGACGACGACGGGGACGTGGATCTCACCGATCGGACGCTCTACATGAGCA
>CAYXGR010000123.1:0-8309 GCA_964464525.1 uncultured Planctomycetaceae bacterium | reverse complement strand
CAACACGCACGACAGGCTACCACGCTCGTCAAGAATGGTTTTGGTGGGCGCTTACACTGGATTCTGATATTGGGCGATAAGGGTAGCGCAACACAATTCGTTGACGCTATGTGCTACACGCTACGCTATGCAATAAAGACTTCCGCGCTTCATGCCCTTGATGGGGCGTCGCTTGATCTTGTGGGTTCTGGCCATTTCACCGAGTACGTTGTACGCATCACCGGGCCTTCCAGCGGATTTCCAGGCTTTGTTGATCTGGGCGCCTGTGATGCCCTTCGAACCGGCCTTCTTGATCACACCCCTCAGCAGTTCGGTTGAAGTCATCTTGTACGATCGCGGCGACTTTCTGGTCGCTTTATTCTTGCCGACGCGTGCCCTTGTTGTAGCCGTCTTAACGACGGAACGTCGTCCTCGCATCTTCGTCGGCTTGATGCCGAGAGTGGTAAACGCCTTGTCGATCTCCATGATCGCATCGACATGAGTCTGCCGCTCATTCTGTAGCTTCATAATAAGTGACTGAAGATCGTTAATCGCCGTCTTTGACATAACAGTATCCTTTCTGAAAAAGAGTAAACATGAGCCCGGAACTGTACCGGGAAAATCCGACTGTGTCACTTCGGTAGTGTGCTCAAATTGTGGTCGTGTGTCCACCTGTGGGCCTGATTACTCACAATGGCTCGAATCGGCCCCAGCACAATCCATACTAAACGCATAGGGATAGACATTCGCATGAGTATATTCTTCCCGTACAGGCCCGCATTGTTGGCCCCATCGAGTGAGAGTACACCAACTTCATCGTTTCTGTTCGTTGTTGCTTCCGTGATTTTGACTTTTTGACTTTTCGACGTGTTGACGTTTCCCCGCCGCCGTCTGCAACGTCAGGATCGTCAATCCCGTCGTGTAGTTGGCCTCCCCCTCCAGCCAACGCGGGCTTTCGTTTGCCCAGCTCCCATCGGCCCGCTGGAGTGAAAGAATCTTATCGCACAACTCCCGGCGCCACGGGTGAGCGGTCCCCTTGGCATCTACGATCAGGGGTTCACCCCACGCGTCCAATGCCTTGGCGAAGACGTAGTAGTAATAGTACAGACCCTCCTTCGACTGCCGCCCGGGCATGTTTGGATTGCTATCCAGGGTATAGTGTCGGCGGATCCATCGAAGGCATGCCTCAATCCGCGGATCATCCCGCGACACGCTCGCATACAACAGACTCTTGAACCCCGCATAGGTCATCGAACCATACGACCGAAGCGGGGCATGACCTTCCTCCAGCTTCTCGCTGGCCTTGGATTCCCCGCCGGCGTTCGTGCTGTAGATAAACCCTCCATCTGATTGGCCCCGCGCCAGTGCCAAATCGTTTGTCGCCTCGTTCAACTGGCAGCGCGAGACAAATCGCAAGGCACGCCGATAGACCGGATCATCCTTCGGCAATCCGCTCTCATGCAGCGCCTCGAGCATCATCTGTGTATTCGATAAGTCCGGCCGTTTGTTCTTGCTGTACCCCGCGCCGCCATACCAGGGGTTGTCCTCGTCGATCGACTCTCCCGCGTCATACTGAAGCTTTGTCAGAAACGCCTGTGCCCGATCTACGCGGGATCGGTTCGCCGAGTCGTCCAGGGCGCCGAGAAACATGAGCACAACCGTCGTCTGATAGTTCGCCAGGTTCTTCCCACGTTGATAGATGCCCCCGTCCTGCTGTTGGTAGCGTAGGATATTGGCCAACGCACGATTCACGACCGGATGCTTCGGCCCATAGCCCGCATCCTGCGCGAATCCTCTGGCGACGATCGCCGTGACCGCCGGGCCGTATGAATGCGCCCAGCCCCCCTCCCGGTTCTGCCGGCTCTTAAGAAATGCCAGGCCTCGATCGACGGCCGTCTGGACGGCCTTCGCACGATCCTCGGACAAGATTTGACGATCGTCGTTATTGGGTACAGCCCACACATTGTTGACTATCCCCGCTGCGCAGATCAGAACACACACACCCAACCGATGATTGACGGGCTTCATCGTAGCGATCTCCTTCTGTGAATTCTTCGATCAAACGCTCGCTATTCCGAGTATAGCAAAAGGTTGGATCATTGCCATCCATTGAAAACGCCCCTTGTGATCGCCCATCGAGATCGCCCCTCCATTGACGATTTCTCGCGTGCGACATAGGATCGGGACTCTCTTGGAGGCAGACATCGCCTTCAATTTCAATTCATAACCCGAACCAGTATGAGGATTTCGATGGCATTCTTGTCGGGCAGTGTCAGTTTCTCGCGATTTCGTGTCACCGGCGGATCTCCCAAACGTCTTGACGAGAACCTCCTCGAAAAGATTCGCGGCAACCGCATCGGCAGCGAACGGATCATGCGGTCGGACCATGAAGAAATCGGCTGGATCGGCGGACGCCACCTGCTCGACTGTGAATTCGACATCGAGAAAAACATCCTGCTCGACTGTCTACACTTCGGGATGCGCATCGACGCCAACCGGATTCCGCCCGACCTGCTCCGTGCCTATGTGCAGATGGAAATGGACGGTCTCGACTCCGGGGGTGGCAACGGCACGCGTCCGGCACAACGCAGACGCCAGGCCCGCGAGGCCGCCGATCGACGTGTGGATCAGGAGATCAAGGAGGGACGCTACCGTCGGCTCCGCCAGTTCCCCATGCTACTCGACACCCACAACGACGTCCTCTACGCCGGCGTCACCAGCCCATCCGTCCATGAACGGCTCCATTTACTGTTCAAGACCACCTTCGGCAAAGGGCTTGAACCCATGTCCGCCGGTCAGCGGGCACTGGACTGGGCCGAGCAGAACCATCTCTCCCGCAGACTGGAAAACCACGAGTCCGCCCGGTTCGTTCCCCATCCGAACGGTAACGGTCACGCCCCCGTCTATTGGACCGCCCACGATCCGGACTCTCTCGACGATCTCGGCAACGAGTTCCTCCTCTGGCTCTGGCATCACCTGGCGGAACGAACCGACACGATCCGACTATCCGACGATAGCGACGCCGCCGTTGTGATTGTTCGCCAGTTGGTGCTCGAATGCCCCTGGGCCGAGACCGGCAAGGAAACGATCACCTGTGACGGACCAGCCCAACTGCCCGAAAGCCGTCAGGCGATCCGCTCGGGCAAGCTGCCAAGGAAGGTGGGCCTGATCGTCTCGCGACAGGGATCCCAATACGAGTTTACTCTTCAGGCCGAATCGCTCAATGTCTCGGCCGCGACCTTGCCGAAGATCGAGCCTGACGGAAATGGTAATGGCCGCGTCCCCAATGATCGTGCACACAACGGTCGCGCAAACAGGGAAGAGCGGATTGAACAAATCCGTCATCTGGCGGAAACGGTGGATCTACTCTATGCGTCCTTCCTCAAACGCCGCTTCGCCTCGGACTGGTCGAAAGACGCAGAAGCGATCAAAAAATGGCTACAATCCGCATAAGCGTGCCGGGTGCCATGCTTACACGGCCCGGCCTCATCGGGCCGGGTAAGCATGCCCCCCGTTTACCCCAACACCAATGTTATTGTTCAGGTTATCCATGTTGTTCCTGTTGTTCTTGTATTTGTAGTTTTTGTTATTTTGACGTTTTGACGTTTCGGCGTTTCCCCCCGTATACGTTCGGGCACCAGTGTCCAAGGAGTGATGATCATGTATATCGCAATGAATCGGTTTCGAATCGCAGTCGGGCACGAAAACGACTTTGAGGAGTTGTGGCGAACCCGGGATTCGCAGCTAGAGGGTGTTCCGGGGTTCCAGGAGTTTCACCTCTTGCGCGGAGCCACGGAAGAGGGTGTGACGCTCTACGCCTCCCATACACGGTGGGACTCGCAAAAAACATTCGAAGACTGGACCCAGTCGGAGGCCTTTCGCAAGGCCCACGGAAAGGCCCGTGCCCCGGAGGGGACGTATCTGGGCCCACCGCTCTTTGAAGGCTTCGAGGTCGTAGCCTGAACGTCGGACATCGGTTCGCCGCGTCGAGAGTCCGCTCAGCGGATCCCTCGCGTCTGCGCCGATATCTCACAACGCCGTCCAGACAGGACAGGTTTTTCGGTGTCATCAGCCGATAACACATCCACGAGCATAACTTATATTAACGACTATTGAACGCATAGACCCATCACGATCGATCCCTTCGTAGAACCCCTTTTCCCATAGACTCAGGCAGTTCCCTGCAATGACAGGTCGAATTACTTGAATATGAGGAATTTCGCAATTCTTTGGCCGCATGCTCAGACCACATGTGGGGAATTAGAAAATTACGAGCGTGCCAATAATGTGGTACAGGCGTGTGAAAATGCGGTTTTCGGTCTTTTTCTGCGTCGTCTTTATTGTGTGGCATGCCTGTTGCACGGTTGTGGGACGATGCATGTTTGAAGGGTCGGCGGCAGGATTTCAAGGGATCTTGCCGCGAGACAAACATCGCAATTCTTGACTGGGCCACCCAACCTGGAGGTAGGTGAGTGTCCTCAGTTCCCCGGCGGTTCACTGCCGGATTCTGTTGAGACATCCATAGGAATGACCGTGTGTGCTTTCACGGTGCGGTGCCATGGCGCGCTCATTCCGGTGAGCGCGATGGCTGCGCACGAACAGCGTGACGGCTGCGCACTGACAGCTTCAGGTGTGTCGTGAGGTAGGGCCTCATGACCGAATGCCGGTTGAAGGCGAGACATACCGCCGGCATTCGACAGGGTAACAAAGCAGGTCTGTGTCTAAAGGAGAAAAAAAGATGAAATCGAAATGGGTACAATTGTGTGTGATCAGCGTATTGATCGCCGGTCCGGTGTCTGTCGCCCAGGCGCAGATGTTCATCACGGACTCCACCCCGCTGATGCGCTTCGGCCCGGTCGACCCCGTGTTTGGGTATCCGATCTGGGTCCAGGACAACACCGGGGCGATCCAGGAGCTTTGCTTTGACACGGGTACGGTTGTCGATCCGGCGGCGCCGGGTGTACCCTGCCCGACGTGCATCGATCCAGCGCTCGATCTGCCGGATTCAGTGGCTCCACTCTCGTTTCCCGACAACTTCCCGGAGGAGGCCTTCTACTTTTTGGGGACCGGCCTGCTGGATACGAACGACGGCGGCACCGGCGTTCCGGGCAGAGCACTGCTGGTGCTGGCCCTGGAAGCGGCCTTCGACGGTCTGGGTACGGTTCAGGACGGCGAACAAATCGTCTTCTCTCGTTTGAGAATCCGAATCGATAATGCCACGGGTGGCGAATCGTATACGGTTACGCATCCCTACGGTCAGGTGATCATCACCCCAGATGGGACCGGCACCCGGGGCATTAACATAACCAACGACATTTTTCTCTGGAAAGGGGCCTTGGGTGGCAACCTGGTGAACCCGCTTCGGGCCAACTTCGGCACCTTCTTGACGGCCGCCGGCGGTGTGGTGCCAGCCGGCTTCATCGGCGACTTCTGTGACGTCAACACGATCAACGCACCAACCGTGATGACAGGTGCAGGTCTCCCCATGCCCGGGCACAACGTCTTTCGGATCGAAGGGCCGAACATCGGCATAGTCGGAAGTCCGTTCCTCTGTAGCGACATCACGCTCGGCCCGGACCCGACGGTCTTCACCGACTGCGTCGAGACCTTTGATTTCTCACTGTTGGGCAAGTCTGCCACGCGCTTCGGGGCAGGCATCGATCGGGCGACCTACTCGCGCAACGCGACGGCCACGCAGATCGACGTCTGGGCCAACTCGAATGCGGGGGCCGTGCTCGAGGCCAACGGGCCGGGCATCCCCCCCACAACGCTGATCGAAGATCCGGCGAATCCGGGTCATTTCTATAGGCATATCGTCATCTCCAGCGCCTTTGTCCCCCCGGCGGGATGGTCTATCTCCGTCACCAATACCGATCCGTTGGACTTGACTACGGCCACCGCGCCCCTGATCGATCAGGTGATGTTCCTGGGGACCGGCGTCGCCGGTGCCGTTGGGTGTAGCCCGACCTTCGATCTGAATACGTTGGATGCAGCGGGATTGCCATCCCCAACGTTGTCAATCGCCGCAACCTCCACAAATGCAGATACTGCCTCGCTGTCGACTGATCCCTTGGCGACCGGTACTCCTGTGTCGCTCGCTGCGGGAAGTCCGATGAGTATCACGGGCGTGTCCGTTCCGCCGACTTCCATCAGTGTGGCGTCGCCCTCTGGCGGTACGCTCGAACTACCGGTTCAGATCCTGTCGACAGTGACGGGGCCGCTGGCCTACGCCGGTCCCAACCAGATCGTCGCGGCGCAATTCGATGCTGCAGGGGCGCTCCTGTTACCCACCGTCACACTGGACGGAACCGGCTCCAGCCCGGCCACCGGCCTCACCTATGCCTGGACCCAGACCAGTGGTACGAATACGGTGGGACTAACCGGCGGCACGACGGCGACACCCAGCTTCGTCTTTCCAAACGATGGAGTGGCGCTCGGCAATGATCTCTTGAACTTCACACTCACAGTAACGGATGCCATGGGGGCGTCCCACAGTTCCGTCGTCTCGGTGACCAATGTGGTGATCGCCAATGCGGGACCCGACGTAGCCAATGCGGCCCAGGGCACGGTGGCGCTCGACGGAACCGCGTCGGCCGGCTTTGGTACCCTGACTTATAGTTGGACACAAACAGGTGGACCTGCTGTAACGCTCTCCGACCCGGCCAGCGCCAACCCGACGTTCGTCTTTCCGGTGGACGGTGCGGGGGTCGTAGGTGTACCGCCGCCGAATGATCAGTCGATCACGTTCGTTCTCACCGTGAGCGGTTTGGGTGGAACCAGCGTAGACACGGTAGTCATTGCCGGAAATGCCGGACCCCCGATCGCCAATGCCGGACCCGACCAATCCGTCATACCGAACATGTCCGTTCAGTTGGATGGCAGCGGGATCGGTCTGGGGGCCGGTGTCACCTGGATGTGGACCGAGCCGGTGGGCACGCCCGTGGCTTTGGGAGCCCTCCTGCCTGGCGGTGGTATCGATACCACACCGGGTGCTTCGAATATCCCGAACCCGGCGTTCTTCTGGGATCCAACGATTCCCATCCCTCAGACGATGACCTTCCAGTTGGTCTTGGTGAGAGCCGACGGCGCGACGAGTGCCCCGAGTCAGGTAAATATCATCGGGGCCAATCCGAATGTGTCCGTTACCGTCTTCGCCGACCCGGGCAAGACGCAGTATGATTCGGCCAAGGGGAATTGGAGCATCGAAGGCACGACTAGCCCGCCGGGGCCGGGATTCAGTGTGTCCTTCTACCTGGGCACACCGATTGAGGCCAACAGGATCGGAACGGCCGTCGTCGATGGTGGCGGCAAGTTTAAGATCCAACCGCCCTGCCCGGGGGGTTGTCCGGTCCCGACCAATCCGAATACCGAGTCGCTCATCGCTGTCATCGGTGGTTCAGGTTTCGATGGCATCACGACGGGTATAGCGTTTACGATCAAGTAAACACCAAGTAGGCCTCGCGCGGCGCTGGGGAGGGGAGCGTCGCGTGAGGATTGACAAGATACCTACCTCCATGAGCCCCTGCGATCCGTCCTTTATGGCAGATCGCGGGGGTTCTACATTTTACACGCGGGATCGAGAATCCCTGCTCGACCCCATCCCCGTGGAAAACCCCGCTCGAGTCTACGTTTGACGTATCAGGTGGGAAAACCACCAATCCCCGGTTGGACTCATTCCCTTCCCGAACATTCTTCTTTTTTAAGTTTTGACGTTTTGAAATTTTGACTTTTTGATTTTTTGATTTTTTGCAGTTTCGGCGTTTCGACGTTTCGCCTGTGGTGCCCGGAATGAAAAAAGGGCGCCGTCGCGTATTACGACGGCGCCCTTCGTGTTTCGCTACGAGTCGTTGAAGATCCGAGCGTGTCAGCCGATCGGCTTGACGCTGACGGCCTTCGGACCCTTCGGGCCTTGTGTCATCTCGAATTCCACACGCTGCCCATCACTCAGCGTGCGGAAACCCTCGGCCTGGATTTCGCTCTGATGGACGAAGACATCCTGTCCCTCATCGGATTGGATGAATCCGAATCCCTTGGTTTCGTTGAACCACTTCACTGTTCCTTCTGACATTACTACAAACCTCGACTACTCGGCGCCCCAACGGCCGGACCTGTCTGAAACATACATTGCTTCGATACAACCAGGCCCTGTTGCTACGCAGGAGGGGCGTCACTGAGCGCGTTACTATCGGTTATGGATCACATTCTGTCAAGTCCTGATTCGCCATATCGGCGGATGGGGGTCCATAACAGGTCAGGCAGGCCTGTGGCACCGGTTTCTTCTGTGGCACCGGTTTCTTCTGTGGCACCGGTTTCCAACCGGTGCGAACCCC
>CAYXGR010000122.1:0-8368 GCA_964464525.1 uncultured Planctomycetaceae bacterium | reverse complement strand
GTCATGGACCCGATCCTGGGTTTGTGGGTGTCCTGGCATTGACTCTACGGGATGTTCCGTCGATAATAGAGTGAACGAGCCTGCCTACGAAGCCTTGAGGAAAGCGATGATTTGTATCGCTTACTCCCGCCGCCCGGTTGCCTGCCTGAAAAGAGCCCAAGCCGCCCCGGCTTGCCGCGCTTGAGGAGATTTAGAGATGAAGTCGTTCCGTCATCCGGAGATTGCTCGACTCCACCACGAGTTGATGCTGTCGCCGTCGCGGGTTTGGCTTCGTCGGATCGAAGGCATTTTGCGGGCCATTTCCCTGATAGATCCGAAGCGTGAATATCCCTATTCATTCGTTCGCTTTCATATTACCGGGTTTCGCCCTTACCGTCCGGACGAGGAGGTCTCATTCGACGGCAAGCGTCTGATCGAGGATCTGAGCACGCTTGCGGAAGCCTTGACGATTTCGCGTCCCCTGCCGCCGGTTCGAGAACGATTGTATGACGCCGAAGCGCTTGCCGAGCGGTTTTGTGTTTCGATGAAGACGATCGCGCGCTGGCGCAAACGCGGACTGCTCGGGTGTTGGTACGCGGAGGACGATGCGAAGCCACGGTTCGCATTTACCCGGCGATCGATTCAACACTTTGTGGGCCTCAATCTCGATCTGGTGCGGCGCGGTGCGGCGTTTCGACCGATGGGCGCCGCGGAGCGGTCGCGGATCGTCGCACGGGCGCGTGAACTGGTCGCCGCGGGATACGGCACGCTTCATCCGATCACGAGGTGTCTGTCGGAGGAGACGGGCCGTGCGGTGGAGACGATCCGCGCCTTGTTGCGAAAGTATGATTGGGATAACCCGGCCGTGGCGTTGTTCGATCGGGCGGAGCAGGCTCGGGAGATCGACGAGGGCGAGGTCATCTATCAGGCCTTCATGGACGGCGAATCGCTGGTGAACCTGGCCGAGCGGTTCGACAAGAGTCGTCCTGAAATCGGTCGACTCTTGACGGCGGTTCGAACACGAGAATTGGCCGAACAACCCATCGACTATATCTACAATGTGTCGTTCGACGCACCGGGGGCCGAGGCCGAGATTCTGGCGATTCCGGTTTCGAGCACCGCGGATGGTTGCGATTCGGAGGGTGATGTTCGAATTGCGCGTGTTCCGAGTGATCTACCGGCCTATCTGCAGGAACTGTATCGCACGCCGTTGTTCAGTCTCGACGAAGAGCGAGACGCTTTTCGGCGGATGAACTTTCTGCTGCACAAGGCGGAACTGTTGCGGCGGAAGATCGCTGACGATCCGGCATCGGCGAGAACCTCCGACGTGGGGGCCGTGGATGCCGAAATAGACATGGCGCAGCTCGTCAAGAAGCAGATCATTCAAGCCAACTTGCGTCTGGTCGTAAGCATCGCGAAGCGCCATATGTACGGCCGTCAGCCGGACGCATTGTTCGAGTTGATCAGCGACGGGAATGTCGGGTTGATTCGAGCGGTCGAGAAGTTCGACTATGCCCGGGGGTTTCGGTTCAGCACCTATGCCTCGTGGGCGATCATGCGGACCTACTCCAAGTCGGTTCCCGACGAAATCACCCACGCAGCCCGCTTCCGCACCGGGCACGAGGAGATTTTCGCCACCACTCGTGATGATCGCGAAGCGGAGTTTCAGATCGAATCGAATCCGATACGGATTCAGACGGCGCTTGCGAACAGCCTCGCATGCCTGAATGCGCGCGAGCGGGCGGTCATTGAGCAGCACTTCGGTCTCGGCGGCGCTGAATCCAGGAGGACATTCAAACAGATCAGCTGCGATCTCGGCATCAGCAAGGAATGCGCCCGCCAGATTGAGATCTCGGCGCTGAACAAACTCCGCCTGTCGATGGGTGAGTCCGGCGCGGAATTGCTGGCCGGATAGACGCGATTCTCAATTCCTGCGAAAAGTCCCCAAGCCTTAAAGCAAGCACGGGTGCCCCATCCTTTCTCAAAAGAAAGGGTAGGGAATAAGCCGACATTCCAAGGCTCTCAATATAACCCGCCTGGAATCTCATGGATCCTTGCTTACTTGAACGGTGACCACTCCCTTACGGTCGTGGCTCTGATAATTCAAGATAAATGTATTAATCCAACTCGACCGCGATGAGGGTGATGTCGTCGGTTTGGGTGTGATTGCGTGTGAATTGCTTGATGGAACGGCGAATGTTGGGGACCAGTTCTGCCGGGGACCGTGTGAGGTTGGCCTCGAGCGTCGAGATCAGGCGATTGTCTTGAAACTGTTCGCCTCGCTCGTTTTCCGCGTCGGGCACCCCGTCGGTGTAGAGCAGGAGTGTCGAAGGATGGTCGGGCAGGTCGATGACGCCCGTCGTATAGTCGGCGCCCCGGATGATGCCCAGTGGAAATTTGGGCTCCAGCTCGATTCGCTCCGTTTCCTCGCGCCCGCGAATGACATAGGGCCAGTTGTGCCCGGCGTTGACATAGGTGAACCGCCGGGCGACAGGATCGATCAGGCCGAAGATCGCGGTGATGAATCGTGAATCGCTCATGTTATCGCAGATCAGGTGGTTGAGCCTTTTCGCCGTCAATACCAGGTCTGTCTCATCCTTGAGTAGGACTCGAACAGCCGCCTGAAGGTTGGCCATGAGCAGTGCCGCGGGCGCGCCCTTGCCGGCGACGTCGGCGATGATCAACGTGACTAGGCCGTCCTCGCGTGGGAAGTAATCGTAATAGTCGCCGGACACCTGAAGACCGGGGTCGTTAAGGGCGTTGATGGTGAGGCCATTCTGAATCAGCGGTTCGGATGGAAAGAGATGGGCCTGTATCTCTCGGGCCAGTTCAAGCTCGGATTCGAAGCGTTGCCTGCGGCGCATCTCCTCGACCAGTTGGATGTTCGATAGGCCCATGGCCCCGAGTCGGCCGAGGGCCGCGCAGAAATCGAGGTCCTCCCGAGTATAGCCGCCGGCGGTGGTTACGCGGTCGCCGTAGATGACCCCGCGAACCTCCTGAAGGTATTCCATGGGGACGCAGATCGCCGAGAGGATATGGTTGGACACCATGCTCGCCGTCGGGTCGATCTCGGCCTTGGAGGTGTCCTGGATCAGAATCCGTTCGCCTTTATGAAGGGTGTCGTCGACAACGCTTCGGCTGATTCGGATCTCATCGGATGAATCGGCCAGCATGTTACGAAGGTAAATCCATTGTGGTGGGTGTGGTTTTCCCTTCCACAGGGCGACACCGGCACGCTCGAAACGAAATTGCTCGATGCAGATGTCGAGCAGTTCATTCAGAAGATCGTCACGATCCAACCGACCGGTCAGACGCTCGTTGATTTTGTAGAGGATCTCCAGTCGTTTTTTTGTCAGTTCAAATTTCTGATCGGGCCGCCAAGCACTGGTGATGCCCGGGTGATGGATCGTTTCGGCATCGTGCATGACGATCGTCGGACTCTTCCGATCCTCGATGAACAGCGTCAGGCTGTACCCGCCGATGCCGATTCGATCGCCTTGGCTTAACCGCGCGGAGGTGACCGGCTGATCATTGAGGTTGATTCCGTTTTTACTCTTGAGGTCGTGGACCCAATACCGGCCTTCGTTGTCGTGCAGCACCTTGGCGTGGTGGCGCGAGGTGATCCCATCGTCGAGGATGATATCGCACGAGGCATCGCGCCCGACGAGCATTTCGGGCTGTCTGATCGGAAATTTCGTCGATCGACCGTTGGGATAATGAACCAGCAGGTGAGCCATTGTTCGCCCTGATCGTGTGGTGCCGTCCAGCCGGACCCCGAGAATAGTCCGGTCCGAGTGGCGTGAATACCCTCCCTATACTCCCGCATTACCCGGATCCATGTCAATGATTGGGCGCGGATAACACTGCTCGCGGGTGTGGAAACCGACCGGAACACGCGGGTATGACCAATCCAATCGGCCGCCTCTATCAGAGCCGCGACCGTAAGGAAGCCGGTCACTGCCTCCCCTCCAAAACGATTCCAGACCATCAGAACCATGACACGCTGCCGATGGAATGACCACTGCATGATTGCTGCAAGTCCATACCCACCGCTTCCTTACGGTCGCAGCTCTGATCTATTGGTGAGTAATGCGGGTTTAATCGGGCTCCAGGTGGTTAAGAAAGGGAGTTGACTACAGTTATAGGACGGCTCGGGACGATGAATGGGGTAAGAAAACGTACATGTTACCCAAGGCCGCCCACGCAGGCCGAATTGGTTTTGCAGGCGGTCGGACAGGAAATCTAAAGATGGAAGCTCGGGACGTCGTCAACCTCGTTTCCGGCGTCGCGGAGACACGCCAGCTTGGACATCGGAGCCCCTGATGCCGGAGTTCAATCCGCTGATCTGCGAGAAGTGCGGGGGAGAACTGGAATCGGATGATGCGATTTCGGTGATTGAGGGCGTCTGTGCCCCATGCCGATCCGTCTCCGGGATGCTGGTTCAGCCGCTGTACGCCAGTCAAATGATGGTGTTGAAAGACACCGAGACGGAATCTCTGTCGGGCGAGTTGGGAAGCCTATCCCTATCCGCCGGCGCGGAGGTCGCGTCACGCTCTGTCGGTTTTGAATCTCAACAGCCGATTACTCCGACATCGGAAAGGGTGGGTCCAGCCGGATCGGGCGAACCGACTCCGGAAACCCCTTCGGATTCGCCGGACGCTGCATCGACTGTGCATCGGCATGAGGCTGGATTCATCTGTCCACCGGCGCCCCCATTTCGCACTCGGCCTTCAACGAAAAATCGCCGTCGGAAGCGTGATCTGACCGTCGGTATCTCTATCGGGCTGATCGTGACGTTGATGGCTACGGGCTATCTCCTTTACTGGAATCCATTGGGAGAAGATCCCGCGCACATCGCAAGTGGAGAACTGGCCAGGCTGAAGCTGCGTGTTCTCCCGATCGACGCGGTTGTTACGCTGGATGGGGAACATGCGGGACGTCTGGATTCGTCGGGCAGGCTGAGCCTGTCGGTCTCCTCGGATGATCTTGACCAACACTGGGTGGAGATCAGCGCAGCAGGCTATTTCCCGGTTCGTCAACCGCTGGGAATCTATCAAGGCGCGCCGGAGGCGCTGATCGAGTTGGTTCATGTTCCCTATAAACTTCGGGTGGTAACGAATCCGCCCGATGCCGAGATCTGGATCGACGATAAACTCCAGGGCCACAGTCCGCTTACCATGACATTGAATTCGCCGCGGATCGGTCGGTTGACGGCCACGCACAAGGGCTATGTTGAGGTTTCACGGGAAATCGAACCCTCTTCAGGCGGACAGCCGCAGGAGTTGAATCTGGATCTTGAGCAGTCCGGCGTCTATTTGACGGTGACCTCTCAGCCGAAGAACGCGGTGCTTCGGCTCGACGGTGTGGCACAGGGCGTGACGCCATTAAATCTGGAGCTGGATCCCGCCTATCTGGGCCGGACGATAGAATTGACGGCGGCCGCTGAGGGATATGACGACGTTCATCTAAGAACGACGCTTCCGGATATCGGCGGCGGCGACGATATTTCGATCGGGCTTGTGCTGAGTCGTGCCGTGTCCATGCTTGAGGTTCTCACCGATCCGCCGGGCGGGCGGGTGGTAATTGCGGGGAAGGATTTTGGCAGGGCGCCGGTTTCGGCGGAGTTCGAGCCGGATCAGACCGGCAAGTCGCTGGTGATCGAAGCTTCGCTCGGCGGAACCCATTTTGGTCGCGAGGCGCTGTCGATACCGCCGCCGGGCGAACCCGTCCGAGTGACGATCCCGCTCCTGTTCAGCGCTCAGCGGGTTGTATTTGTTTTGGCTTCGCAGGACTGCGCGATCGCTGAGCATTATCGTCTGATCGAGCGGCTGACGCGGCGGATTCACGCGCTGCAACCGTCTCAACGATTCGCCGTGGTTGCGGCGACGGACGATGGCGTGGAGATCTGGCCGGGCAATTCAGCGTTCGAGGACGCGAGCAGCGAACAGAAGGTTCGTGCCTATGATCAGGTGCGTTCCATCCGGCCCTCGGGCCTGATCGATCACTCCGAACTGCTCGACGCGGCGCAGGCGCTCGGGCCGACTACCATCTGCATGTTTCTAGGCGGCGAACTGGATCGAGAGGGAATGGAGCGGTTCGAATCGTCTAACAACGGCGCAGTGATCAGCGTAAACGTCGTCCGTACCACATCGGCTCCGGATGATGCCTGGCTGGATTCCTGGACTGCCCGACACCATGGAACGCTCGTGGTGATGGATCGTGTGTCGTATCCGGTGCTCGCGATGGATGAAAACGCGGAGCATTGATCCGGATTTCGCGGGATGCGGCCACGCGAATGATGTGGCAGGTTTCGCGGAGACGGTGCGATCGAACGGGGGTTCCCAATATCACAATCGAAATTCTTATTCTCTCATGAACTGCTCATCATCACTGCAACAACATCGTCGCGACGAATAGGGAGATGTCCACGCCGTCCACATCGCCGTCGCTATTCAGGTCATTGAGCAGGATGTGATCGGGATCGGTGTCGCTGCCCATCAATACGCCGACGAGGATCGCGACATCATTCATATCAATATCCCCGTCGCTGTCGCCGTCACCGAGCCGCCCGGGCGGGTAGATGCGCCAGGATCGGTTGGTTTCCAGTCCGGTGAGGGTGCGGGTTGTGCCGCCGGGCCACATGACGACGACTTCATCCGCGACTGGTGTGTTGTTCAGCCCCACGTGCACGGTCAGCTCGTTCTGGCCGAGGTATCCATTTCCGCCGGCGAGGATCTGCCGCAAGCGCCACGTGTCGCCCACGCGCGTGCGGACGCTTGCGCCGACGGCGTGGAGATTGGCGCCGCGACCAACAACGTTGAACTTGATCCAGTCGCGCGTCTTTCCGTCATGATTGATGAACAGTTCGACATTGGCGCCGAGATTGTTGACCAGTAGATCCAAGTCGCCGTCATTGTCCACATCCGCCACGGCGGAGCCGAATGAGAGACCGGCATTGGCGCCGACGTTGGCCTCGATGCCGGATTCGAGGGTGGGAAACACACCGCTGTTGTAGTACAGCGAATTGGGGGCGAGCATGTTGTTGACGTATAGATCCATATGACCATTGTTGTCGAAATCGCAGAAGAGCGTGCCCCATGACATCTGGGGATTCTCGACGCCGGCGGCGTTCGCGGATTCGACGAAGGTGCCGTCGCCCTGGTTGAGCAGAAGCGGATTGTTCATGCCACCACCGCCCGGGAGGTTCGTGCAATACAGGTCCGGCCAGCCATTTCCGTCCAGGTCGCCACAGGCCAGCCCCATGGAGTAAAGCCCCACATCGGCGCCCGATCCCTGAGACACGTTGACCAAACGATCTATGTTGTTATTCCAGAGTTGGTTGGGAAGAAAGGGGGATTGATGACCCTTGTCGTTGGAGAGGTAGAGATCGACGTCGCCGTCGAGATCGTAGTCGAACCAGACGGCCTGAAAGCTATAACCGGGATTATCCACGGTTTGCGTAACGCTCACGTCTTCGAACGATCCGTCGCCCCTATTTCGATAGAGTGTATTGACGCTGTCCTCCGGTATGCTGCCTTGATAGTTGACCGAGTAGAGATCGAGCCAACCGTCGCCGTCGAAATCACCGAAACAGGCGCTTTTGGATGCGCGTGGGTCTCCGACGGCGGCATCGATCGTCACATCTGTGAATGTCCAATTTCCCTCATTGCGCACCAGGACGTTTGGCTCGTCATACTGGCTGAAATACAGATCAACATCCCCGTCGCCATCGTAATCGCCAGCCGCGAAGCCGGAGGGTTGAGGCAGGATGGGAATCCCGTTGCCGATCGAATGGTCGGTGAACTGGCCCGAGCCGTCGTTGGCGAAGAGACCGACGTGACCGTCGGCCGCTCCGAGGATGATGATGTCGGGAGCGCCGTCTCCGTTGAGATCGGCGAATCCGCAGCCGAAGCCGAGGTGACCGTTGACTTGGGGCCAGCCCTGCATGGTGTAGATGAGACCGCGGTCAAGGGCCTCTTCGGTAAAGGGGACCGGATTGGCGTATTCCAACGCCGAAGCAGTGTGGGCACAGACAAACACCGCCATGGCACAGAGATTGATGGCACGAGGTATCGGCCGAAGCATGTTAATGTCGCCCATCCGGAGAATTGAAAGTGCCGGCAGGCTGGCCCGGCATCGTGAATACCCGAACACCCCGATTTTATCAGACGTTCATCACGAATGCAATCGAAATGGCGATTATGGATTGAGGCTGGGTACATGACAGAATCGGCGGATTCCATGTCGGCTTCAGCCAGGTAGTTTTTGTTCGCCATCGACTTCAGTCGGTGGTGAACGCCATTCACAGCTCCCCTCAGCCGGCTTCAGCCGGGTAGTTTTCGTTTGCCTCCGACTTCAGTCGGTGGTGTGCACCCCTCACAATAACCCT
>CAYXGR010000121.1:0-8386 GCA_964464525.1 uncultured Planctomycetaceae bacterium | reverse complement strand
CGCCATCGCCGTCAAGATCGGCGATGTCCGCAGGGATGGACGCATTATCACCCGCATCGATACACGGCGAGCCGGGCATCAGCCGAAGATCGTCATCCTCTGTGCCGGCGATTCCATCCGGCCCGAGCGGATCTACAAAGAGTGGGTCGGCATCGATATTGCCGGTGCCGGGGAAACCGCCCTCAAAATTGGTGTGGGTGACCGTCATCGCTGATCCGTCATTGTTCCATATGTCGCCGCCGCCATTGCGGAGGATGCAATTGTTCATTACCAACTCGTTGGGAATCATTTGATCGGGGGAATCGAGACCAATCGCATTACTCCCATTCGGCGCTGTGTTTCCAGTAAATGTGCAGTGAGATATGTACGCATAACAATTCCCGAATAACGTTATCGCACCATTCCATTCGGCGTTATTGCCATGAAAGACGCAATTGATCAAGAACAGACTTGCATTTTCCTGATTCCATATTCCACCGCTGACAACATTTGCGACGTTCGCGCTGAATGTACAGTTGATTGCAATGGGACTGGCCCCAATCACATTGAACATAGCGCCACCCCAATTCGCCGTGTTCTCGCTGAATAGGCAATCTATGACAATCGGTGTACTACTAGATTTGTTCCACATTCCACCCCCCAGGCTTGCGGAATTCACAGTGAATGTACAATTGCTCACAATAGAGTTACAATCGAAGCCGTTGGTCATCCCCCCGCCTATTCTACTTACGTTTCCACTAAACATGCAGTTGGTGACCACAGGACTGCTGCTGCTAGAATTGCTCATACCACCGCCGTCAAACGCTTCATTATCGTTGAACGAACAGAAGTTGACTACCGGATTACTGCCGATATTGTTCAATAAAGCCCCTCCTGATCTGCTCGCATTCCCGATGAATCTACAGTAACTGATAGTTGGGCTGCCGGTGGTATTGAGCATGCCGCCACCCCAATTGTCGGACGGATCAGGGAAAAAGACATTGGCATTGCCGCCTGTGATCGTGAATCCATTGAGGATCGCTGTGGTGTCGGTTCCGCTTCCAGTGACTACATGAAAGCTATTCTCTGCTCGTGTAGGCTCGTCAGGCAGGTCCGCCGGATCCGCGACCGGTGCATCGTCTCCATTCAAATCGCCGCCGAGGATCGTTTCGTTGGCAGTGAAATCGCGATCGGCCAAATCGAACGTCGCCGGATCTTCATCACCCACGAATCCGCCGTAGATCGCTACGCCATTGAGAAGTTGAACTGTCGCCGACCGGTCACCGCTGCCGGCGACGTGTATGCCGCCGACCGGTGTGTAGCCGCCGTCGGGCATGTAGGTTCCTGTCGCGACCCAGATCATGTCGCCGGGGTTTGCCAGCCCCAATGCCGTCTGCAGGCTCGGGCAGGCATCGGCCCAACTCGAGCAGCCGCCGCCCGCCGCGCCGTCGGCATCGACGAACCAGGTGGTTTGAGCCTCAACTACGCTCGTCGCCAGGATCAGCACGATCGTTGAAATCGCTATGCTCAGATTGTGTTTCCGAGGTCGTTGCTCGATCAGAGCCGCGACCGTGAGGGAGCGGTCATCTCCCAAGTTAAAGGGCCCTCTCTGTGAGCGCCGACCGCTTCCTGACGGGCGCGGCTCTGATTGCGAATGTCTCAAACACGTTCTCAGAGTTGTCTTGGAATCTTTCATCTTGTTACTCCCCGCATCGTGTGCGATGCGTTGATCGGACATGCCAGATCTGGAGAAGGCTCGGCCCATCGCCCCCCGTGTCCGATCTTCCCGCCAGTCCCGATAACCAACGAGTCTATCACATCATCCGTCGAGATTCAAGGCGTGGTCGATGTGCGGGTGCCGTGGGGGTCCATGACAGAATCCGCGGATTCTCTTGCCGGCTTCAGCCGGCAGTTTTTTTGTTTGCCATCGACTTCAGTCGGTGGTGAACGCCATTTACAGCTCCCCTCAGCCGGCTTCAGCCGGACTTGGACGTTCTCAACCCCGACTCAGATGGGAATCCCGCCCCGCCTGAACTGTCATGGACCCGTGCCGAGGGGGTGCATGACATGATCGGCGGGGCGTTTCACCGGCCCCGAGGGGCCGGCCTGAAGCCCGTCTTCGGCGGGGAACGCCAATGAAGCGGCGTGTTTGATCCATCACTGGGGGTTGGCGATCGGGTATGAGTTGGCTCGCCACTGCCAAGACCCGATCCAAAGGGGATCGTGCCTTGACAGTGCCACCCTTTCGATCCTTGGGGTCTGGGTACGGGCCGCATGGGCGTTCAGACTTTCTAGTCGGTCGTCTTCACCCCGTGGCGCTTCATTGGGGTTGGGCATGCCACATGGCCGGCATGCTAACTCACCCCGATACTGCCGGGGTGTGTAAGCATGGCACCCGACACTCGTGCTTATTCCCCAACCGTCAGTCCGCCGGGACGCAGCGGCCCGCGGCCCAGTGGCGGAGGGCTTCTACGCGCTCGGCCTGGGTGACGGAGAGGGGCGGGGAGGTCTCCAGCGTCTGGATAATTCGTTGTGTGTCGATTTCGGCGTTGTCGGCGAAGGCGTTGTGCAGTGCCGACAGGATGGCCTGCTCGATCTCGGCGCCGGTGAAGCCCTGGGAGCACTCGGCGAGGCGGTCGAGGTCGAAGGCGGCCGGGTCGCGGTTGCGCTTGCGGAGGTGGATGGCGAATATTTCACTCCGCGTCGATTTCTCGGGTAGGTCGACGAAGAAGATCTCGTCGAAGCGGCCCTTGCGAAGCATCTCCGGCGGCAGGGCCTCGATGTCGTTGGCCGTGGCGACGAGAAAGACCGGTTCCCGATGTTCCTGCATCCAGGTGAGCAGCGAGCCGAACATCCGCTGGGAGAGACCGCCGTCGGTGCTGCGGCTGGCGGCGGAGGCGAAGGCCTTCTCAACTTCGTCGATCCAGAGGATGATCGGGGCCATGGCCTCGGCCTGGTGCAGGGCATCGCGGAGGCGCTTTTCCGATTCACCGACGTAGCGATCGTACAGGGCCCCGACGTCCATCCGCAGCAGCGGCCGCTGCCAGGCGGTGGCGATGGCCTTGGCGCAGAAGCTCTTGCCGGCGCCCTGGATGCCGAGCAGGAGAATGCCGCGCGGGGCGGTCAGGCCGAAGCGCGTGGCCTCCTCGGAAAAGACGTTTTCTCGCGTGGCGAGCCATTTCTTCAGGCGATTCATGCCGCCGATGGCGTTGAGATCGGCGGGGGTCTCGACAAACTCGAGCAGACCGCCGCTGTGGAGCATCTGACGCTTGCGGGTGAGGACGGTGTGCACATCCTCGGCATCGAACCGCCGATCTTCGGCGATGGTTTCGGTGATGATCTGCTCGATCTGTCGGCGATTCAGGCCGCTGAGGTTGCGGAGGATCGTCCGGAATGCGCGGCGACTGATGTCTACTTGAATCTGGTGACGGGCATTCGCGGCACGGAGGGTGTCGCGGACGATCTGCTCGATCTCGGCATCATCGGGCAGAGCGATTTCAAGCCTTGTCGCACAGCTTCGGATGACAGGCGGCCAGTGGCCATCCGCATCGACGAGGATGAGGCGCCCGCCGGATGCGTGGCACTGCTCGATGAGATCGCGCAGCAGCCGAAGCGTCCGGCCGTCCTTCAGGTGTGGGGCAAGATCCAGCATGAGCATCACGCGGCGTTCCTGCTTCTGAAAAAGGTAATACAGGGCGGCGGCGGGATGTTCGGTTTCGGGGATGGGCGGCTGGTCGCTGAGCAGACCATCGCGCAAACCGCCGTTGATCTTCCAGATGAGAAATGGATCGGGAGCTTGAAGTGCAACCCCACGAACGAGGGCGAGAACATAGGGCTCTTCATGCGTCGCGATCGTGATACAGGGATGGCGACCTTGAAAGAGCACTTCCAGACGCCGTTGATCGTTCATGCCGACGGTCCCTCGGAGTTCGGCTTGGGGGTTGTGTGCCGCATTAATGTATTCATACGAATGCAGGATCGCAAGGCCCACGGCCTGACAACGGGTCCATGACAGAATTCGCGGTTTCTCTTGCCGGCTTCAGCCGGCAGTTTTCTGTTTGCCACCGACTTCAGTCGGTGGTGGACGCCATGGGTAACTCCCCTCAGCCGGCTTCAGCCGGGCTTTCACGATTCGATCCCGGCGAAGGCGGGATCCGTTTGGCCCGCCCAAACTGTCATGCACCCCCTGACAACTTCGTCGCTAGACCGTGCCACTCATCCAATCGTGTACAACGGAGCACTTGGCGCTCAGGGCTCAATAGATGGGTCGCATGATCCATTCTACTCTTGGGTGAAGAGAGCGGTTGGGGGGCGGAGGCGGGCTTGGGGGTATCTGGCGCGGAGTTCCGTTTCCAGTCGGGTGCCTCGGCGGACGAAGACGGTTCGCGGGCGGGCGAGGCGGGCGTTGGGGTGGGTCCACGGCGGGTTATCCAGCCACCAGTAGTTTTCCACGAAATCGGGCCGAGTCAGGCGGCGGGTCCAGGCCGCGCGGACGTTGTTCATGATGAGGTGCGGGCGCTGCTCGAGGACGTACGCGAAGTCGGATCGTCCGAAAGGCGGGCGGGGTTGTCCGTGGGTGGCGATGGTTCGGTCGGTGAGACCGGCCATGTCGAGGATCGGGACGCGGGGGGCATAGTAGCCCAATCGGCCGAGGACGTCGGTGGCTGCGAGAAGGTTGGGCTGATGGGAGGCGTTGAGGGCGGCGGCGATTTCGGCGTCGGGGTTGGACAATACCGACGGGCGTCGCCATTGGAACTGGCCGAGGGCGCAGTAGAGGATCAGGCCGGCGGCGAGGGGTGGGAAGATTGCGGAGAGGGTGGGCCTTTCCCTTTCGCGGGACCAGCGAATCGTTTCGGCCATGCCCCAGACGACGAGGATGCTCAGGATGGGGAGGTAGGGCGTTAGCAGACGGAAGGAACTCATCCAGTCACCGAAATTGTAGACCGCGACGGCGCCGGCCATGCCGACGGTTGCGAACATGATCGCCGCGGTGAAGCGGTGTGTGCGGGCGCGGATCAGGGGGACGATCGCGAACAGGGCGACGGGGCCGAAGGCGTATCTGAGGAAGTTCGCGACGTAGGCGAGGCCGAGTGGGTTGAAGATGAGGCCCGGCCAATCTGACGGATTTGCACTCGCCAGGAGTGGGAGCATGGCGGATTTGGCCCGGACGCTGTTGGGCAGCCAGTCCCCGAAATACCAGAGTCTGAATAGGATCGAGGCGGTGACGAGGAGGCCGCAGGGTAGGGCGAGGGCGATGATCCGCCGGCGCGTCGAGCCGCGTTCGTGAATGATATGATCGTGCGCGATTGTGTGGTGGGTGGGTGTGCTCGAGACCGCACGGGCTAAAGCCCGTGGCTCTTCATGGTTGCTTAAGCGCTTGCGTTGAAATAGCGCGGCCAGGACGACGGCGATGAGGCAGAGGGCGGCGCCCTCCGGTCGGGTGAGCGCGGCGAGGCCCATGAGGATGGATGCGATCCATGGGCGATCGGTCGCAACGGCGGCGATGGAGGCCGTGAGCAGGAACATATAGAGACCAGTCTCCAAGCCGGCCATGGATGCTCCGCAGAGGGCGGTCGAGGCGGCGATCAGGATGGCAACTGCGGGGGCGGCCCAACGCGTGCCGGTCAGTCGGCGTATCAGCAGGACCGCGGTGATGAGTGTTCCCATGAGGGCCGCGGCGCCGAGCGAGCGAGTCCAGGGGATGGGGTCGAGATTGCAGCGCATGCCGAGGGCGGTGAGTAAAACCCAGAGTGCGTTGGAGTATCCCTCGACGCGCTCGGGGGGGTTGAAGGTGAGACCGTGACCGTCGGCGAGGTTTCGGGCATATCGGAAGGAGATGAAGGCGTCGTCGACGAGGATGCGGGGAAGCCACAAGACGTGAACCGCGAGGGCGGCGCAACCGATGATGAGGATGAGGCCGAGGGCGTGGCGCCGGGGCGAGGTCAATTGGAGGTGTGAGGCGTCTTGCATGGACGAACCTTTGGCCGGGTCTCGATGCCGGATTTTGAATGAATAAAGCCCGGCAAGAAGCCGGTTGAGTGTGTTCCTTCTTGCCTTGAACCACCGACTGGAGTCGATGGAAAACGGTTTTCCATGACATCGGTTCGCCGTTACAATGGCTGGATGAGCAATGGGCTCACGTCGCGTCCGATAGCTCGGGATTCGGCCGTTCGGCCACCAACACGCGTTGTTGAATCGCCCTTTCAGGACTGGGTTGTAGGTGAGCTTGATGGCCTTGTGCGGCGTTTCGCTCTGCCTTGGGCTGATATGTTACGGTCCCTTTGGGGCGGAGCAGAAATATAGGTGGGCGGTGCCCACCCTACTTGGTCTCGGTGCCGTGTGGCGTGCCCGTCACCGATCAGGATGACTTGGCATGAGCGGCTTGGCACAACCAAAACCGGATATGATTGCCGATGCCGAGGGGCTGGACGCGCTGTGCCGCGCGGTGGATAAGATCGGCTGGTTTGCATTCGATACCGAGTTCGTGGGTGAGGATCAATACAGCCCCGAGGTCTGCCTGATTCAGGTGGCGAGCGAGGGGATCGACGCCTTGATCGATCCATTGGTCCCGGTCGATACCACGCCGCTGTGGGAGCGAATCGCCGACGAGAACATCCTGGTGATAGTTCATGCCGGCGGCGAGGACATCGCCCAATGCTGGAGCCGGCTGGGCAAACCCCCTCGGAACATATTTGACGTTCAGATCGCCGCGGGGCTGATCGGACACGGTTATCCGATGAGCCTGGGCCGGCTGGCCAAGACAACGATCGGCCGGACGATCCACAAGGCCCATACCCTTTCGGACTGGCGGAAGCGTCCGCTCTCCCAGGAACAGATTGGCTATGCCGTCGAGGATGTGATCTATCTGCGGGCCATTCATGATCATATTCTCGCACGGATTGAGACGCTCGGCCGGGGAGATTGGATTCTAGAGGAATGCGACGCGTTGTGTTCCCATGTGTGCACGACGGAGAATGGATCGAAGACGCTCAAGCGGCTGAAGGGCGCGGGTTCGCTGAAGCCGCGTGAGCTGGCGGTCGCCCATGCGCTGCTCGCCGCGCGTGATGAGATCGCCGCGGAATATAACCGGCCGGCCCGGGCGCTGCTCAGGGATCATCTTCTGGTGGAGATCGCGCGGCGCGGCTGGACCGACGCGAA
Organism: uncultured Planctomycetaceae bacterium; assembly: GCA_964464525.1. GTDB lineage: Bacteria > Planctomycetota > Phycisphaerae > UBA1845 > UTPLA1 > CAYXGR01. The sequence goes on along the minus strand of CAYXGR010000121.1, from coordinate 1,249 downwards.
ACGGATTTTATCTTTGCGAGGGATCCAGCTTCGGGCCTCCTCTGCCCGGCGGCTGGCCGAGGTGGTGGAAGAGGCGAAAAAGCTCCCGCCCGAATCGTGGCCCAAACTTCCGACGCAGGAGGACTCTCCCCAGGAGGAGGTGCTGCTGTCTTTTTTCAGCGCGGTGCTTCGCGAATATTGCAATCACAACAATCTGGCCTATTCCCTTCTCTGCAAGAAGCAGAATCTTCGCGACCTGCTTCGGCGTCATACCCGGCCCAACGGCCCCGAGATTGAACACGTCTTCAGCAACGGCTGGCGCAAGGCGGCGGTGGGGGATCTGATCGCGGACTTGCTCGATGGGAGGCGGACGGTTCGCGTTCGGGCGAAGGGGAAGCATTCGGGGCTCACTCTGGAATAAGCGTTCGCACGGTCTATTCCCATCGGGACATCGGCGGGACAGGACTGGCAGGGCGAAAAACGCTCGATCCGGGCGGCTCTACAAACATAATCAAGAGGGGGCGGCTCCAGTTGCTTCTGGCGGCGGACGATATTGCGCTGAGGGACCGAGAAGGGATTCTCGGTCAAACGTGAATAGGCAACTATTCGTTCGCAAGGAATGACACGGCATGTCGCAGTCGATGATGGGCATCAAGGAGGTGGCCGAGAGCCTGCATGTCTCCACGCGCGAGGTGGTGCGGATGGCCGAGAAACGCATCCTCCCGTCACAGAAAGTCGGCGGCGAGTGGCGATTTCGATCGTCCGCAATCTGGAACTGGATCGAGGACAACCTGCACAGCCTGCCGGAGCGACGCCGGAAGGATCGACACCCGGAGGCGACGGGCGATCTGCTGATTTCCCCCAATCTGAAAGACCGGGCGGTGGTGGTGGACCTTGCCGCGAAGACGCGGTCATCGGTGCTGCGCGAGCTGGCCCGGCTGGCGGAGTCGCTGGATCCGTTCGTGGAGGCGAAGGCGCTGGCCGAGGATCTGCTCGATCGGGAGCGGCAGGGGTCGACGGCATTGCAGGACGGCGTGGCGATTCCGCATCCGGCGCGGCCGGTCTATTCCGAGGGTCCGGTGCTCGCGGTCGCGCGGACGCAGCAGGGGATTGTCTTCGGCGAACGCGGCGGGGGGCTGACGGATCTGTTCTTTCTAGTCTGCTGTCCGGGGCACGCCGATCACCTGCTGTTTCTCGGTCGGCTGTGTCGATTGTTGATCGATGCGAGATTGCAGGAGGAGCTTCGCGGGGCGGACAGCGCGGTGGAGTT
>CAYXGR010000120.1:4609-8392 GCA_964464525.1 uncultured Planctomycetaceae bacterium | reverse complement strand
CTCTCCAGGCCGGCGAAGCCGACGCTGTCTCCGAGCAACTTCCGAAGCTCGTCGATTTGTGGTACCTGTCATCCGAATCACTACGCCCAATGGCAGACCTCGATGCACGCCTACGCCACCAAGGATCCGGTCTGGCGGGCGCTGGTCGCCATCCGGCAGGCCGACTTCAACGGTGAGCGGGATCAGTTCTGCATCCAATGCCACAGCGCCATCGCCACGCGCGGCGGCGAAGTCGTGCCCAATTTCTCCTTCGACGATTTCTCTCCTATCGCCCTCGAAGGCATCACCTGCGAGGCCTGCCACAAGGTCAGCGGCCTGGCCCGGGAATACAACAGTGGGCACATTCTAGATGAGACGGGACCGATCCGAGGCCCGATTCAGGATCCCACGCCCAACGGCTTTCACGAATCCCGGTACTCGCCGCTCCACGATTCGTCTGCCTTCTGCGGCGGTTGCCACGACGTCATCGAGCAGAACAATCTCATCCTGGAGCGGCCCTTCGAGGAATGGAAGTCTTCGCCAGCCGCCGCGGAGGGGCGCAACTGCCAGAGCTGCCACATGCCCACCTATCGCGGCAAGGCAGCCCCCTTCGACAATGTGCCCGAGCGTGACAATCTGCATATACACCGCTTTATCGGCGTGGATATGCCCCTGAAGGACGACTTCATCACAGATCCGGTTCTCTTCGAGGAGCTTCGCGCCGAGGTTGTCGCCCTGCTGCGATCCGCCGGAAGTGTCAAAGTCGAGACCGCCACGAACGTGAAGGCGGGTGAGCAACTCGATCTGTTCGTCACGGTACGAAACCTGATCGACGCCCACAGCCTGCCGACCGGAGCGACCTTCAATCGCCAACTCTGGCTCGCCGTCACGGTCAAGGACGCGAATGGGACGATTCTCTACCAGACCGGTCATCTCGACGACAACGGCGACCTGCGAAACTACTGGAGTGCTCTGGATCAATTCGGCGACGACGATCTGGTGGAGTTTTCCTCGCGTTTCGTCGACGCGAGGGGTAATCCGACCGTTTTTCCGTGGAAAGCGGCCGAGCTCATTACCAATTCGCTCTCGCCGCTGTACGCACGCACCCTCACACTGTTTGTACACACACAGCCGGGCACGGTCGGGCCGCTGACGATCGACGCAAAGTTACGATTCCGCTCATTCCCGCCATTTTTGCTCCGGGCACTCGGACTGGATGATCTGGCACGCAAATTGATGGTGACCGATATTGATGAGGATTTTCTCACTGTGAACGTGACGCATTAACAACTGTCCAATAATCCATTATTTCCTTCGCGTGGACACGACTTGGAGAAAAACAACCGTCCGATCGGCAATCGACTCCAACCTTGGAAGCCATCAGTCGGCTATAAATAGAAGTAACTGAGGGGGGAGAACTGAAGCTCAATGAGTATTACCAAATTGGCACATTCCGCATATTGCGCGTATTCCCTATACTTCCGCACACGTCGCGGCAGGAAGGCTGGCGGGGGATCTACAGGCGCTCGATGGCCCGCACGCATTGTGCTGGCGGCAATGCCCATCCTTGCCCTCGTGCTGACGGCGTTCGCGGGTGAAGCTACCGATCGCGGCACCCAGAATTCGGAACACTATCGAGACGGCCTTCCTCTCACCACGAGTTTCCGCCAGAAACACCCGAAAACAGGAGACAGCTATCTGGGCAGCAAGCGATGCCGGATGTGTCATCTTCAATGGCACGATTCCTGGCAGGATCGGCCCCACGCTCGGGCCTGGGATGCCCTGAAACCCGGTAACGGGAGTGGGACCAAGTGTAAGGCAAACCTCGATGCCAAACTGGACTATACAACCGACGCCCGCTGTCTGGCCTGCCATGCCGTCGGCTTCGGACGAACGGGAGGCTACGCAATACCCGATCCCGACAATGGAAAGACACGGCGTGCCGCCTCGGTGCGACAGGCCGTCGGCTGCGAGTCCTGCCATGGGCCCGGAGGCGGCTTTGTTCAGGTCATGAAACAGATCAATCAGGACATGCGACCGTACCAGGTCGAGGAACTGCACGGTGCCGGCCTCAACAGGATGAGCCCAGCCATCTGCACAAGTTGCCACAATGCGAATGCCTTGTGTGTTGAGCCGGACTATAAGTTTGATTCCGCGACGATGAAGGGCGACAGTTTTCACGCCCATTTCAAGCTGCGCTACCGCCGGGAGACGCAATCGGCCCGATCCGTCCCCAACAACAAGACCGAACGACCGGCCCCGATACCCGTTCAATAGAAGATATTTGAGTCAGCTCCGCGTCCGCTCCATCCGCATTTTCTCGACCGGTGCATCGACCGTGATTGGAGAGGTCCCGGAGAAACAGGCCGTGCAATAATCTTCTCCGCTCCGCTCGGTGCAGTTCAGCATCCCATCCAGCGAAAGATAGGCCAGCGAATCCACCGCCAGGTAGTCCCGAATTTCCTCGACTTTGCGTGTCGTCGCAATCAGCCGCCGTTGATCGGGAAAGTCGATTCCGAAATAACACGGATGGCGGATCGGCGGGCTGGCCACACGCAGGTGAATCTCCAGCGCCCCCGCTTTTCGCAAGGCCCCCATCTTGCCACGGGTCGTCGTGCCGCGAACAATCGAATCCTCAACCACAACCAGTCGCTTTCCCCGAACCGCCTCGCGGATCACGTTGAGCTTCATCCGCACCGCCAGATCGCGCTCGTGCTGCGTCGGGAGGATAAAGCTTCGGCCGGAATAGTGGCTCGTCGTGAAACCGCGGCCTCTCGGCAGACCGCACTGCTCGCTGTAGCCGATCGCGGCGCAACGGGCACAGTTCGGCACCGGTACGACAAGATCGGCTTCGGCCGGGGCCTCTCGGGCGAGCTGTCGGCCGCAGGCCACGCGAAAGGTATGGGCGTTCTGGCCAAATACACGGCTCGAAGGGTCGGCAAAATAGACCTGTTCGAAAATGCAATGTGCCGGTCGAACCTCGGAGTGCGCCACGAACATCCGACTCGACAACCCCGCCTCCGACAACGTCACGATCTCGCCGGGAGCAACATCACGCACATACTCGGCATCCACAATATCCAACGCGCAGGTCTCGCTGGCCACGACATAGGCCCCGCCTTCCATCCGGCCGATGCACAGCGGTCGAAGTCCGTGGGCATCGCGCGCGGCCTCGATCCGGTCGGGAAAAATAAACAGGAGCGAGAACGCACCGCTCAGTTTACGCAAGACATCCGCCAGCAGATCGGGCCCATCGGTAAAACTCGGGCTGGCCAGCATGTGCAGGACGACCTCGGTGTCGCTCGATGTTTGAAAGATCGCCCCTCGGGCTTCATGCTCAGCACGCAGCTCAGCGGCGTTGATCAGGTTGCCATTGTGGGCAACGGCGATCTGGCCCCTTGCGGTGTCGACCAGTAGCGGCTGGCAGTTGACCTCGCGGCAGGCGCCGGTCGTCGAATAGCGGACATGTCCGATGGCAGCATCGCCTCGGATCGATCGAAGCGCCTCCTGATCGAACACCTGCGTGACCAGACCCATCCCGGCACGGCGATGGATGAGCCCATCGCGTAGGGCACAGATACCCGCCGACTCCTGGCCGCGATGCTGCTGGGAATAGAGACCGAGATAGGTCAAGTCCGCCGACTCGGGGTGACCGAAGACGCCGAATAGACCACAGTACTCTTTAAGACGTCGCGTTTCTGCGGCTTCCCGGGCTGGCACGATCCGATACTCCGTTTGTCTGGTGGCGGGCTCCGATCCTCACGCGGAGCATAGCACCGCAGTCGGCATTCCTCAAGAACGACC
>CAYXGR010000120.1:0-4509 GCA_964464525.1 uncultured Planctomycetaceae bacterium | reverse complement strand
GTCATGCCACAACGGAAGCACCGGGACTTCAAAACGTCACTGCCAAGTCGCGATCCTTTCAGGATCGTGACTTGACAGTGCCACCCACCACCAAGGCACTCCCGGTTGCATCCGGCGCCAATCGCGACCATGATCATCCATGTCGATCGGTTTCAGGACTGATCGCGGTATGTGCACACACGATGACAAAACCTGACGATAACTCCGACGTTCTCTTCGTCTCCAACCTGCGCAAGACCTATACCCTCGGCGAGGACACGATCCACGCGCTCGACGGCGTCTCATTGAGCGTTGAACCCGGTCGCTTTCTCGCCATCATGGGTTCCAGCGGCTCCGGAAAAACCACCCTGATGCACCTGATCGGCGGACTCGATCTGCCCGACGACGGCACAATCACCATCCAAGGTAAAATCATCAACCGCCTCTCTGACAACGAGCGAACCTGCTTTCGCCGCCGCCGCCTTGGCGTCGTCTTTCAGGCCTTCAACCTCCTCCCAACGTTGACGGCCCTGGAAAATGTGATGCTCCCGCTGCTGGTTGAGGGCCGACCCGCCGCCGAGGCTCGGCGCCACGCCGAAGACAGGCTCAAGCAGGTGCATCTCGACCATCGAATGAAGCACCGGCCCGCCGTCATGTCCGGCGGAGAGCAGCAACGTGTCGCCATCGCCCGGGCACTGATGAACGAACCCGTGCTCATCCTCGCCGACGAACCGACTGGCAATCTCGATCCGACAGCCTCACTCCAGATCTGGACACTCCTGCGGGGCCTGACGCGGGATACGCAAACAACCGTTCTGATGGTCACGCACGAAGCCGTCGCGGCCGCCCACGCCGACACCGTACACTTTCTCAAGGCTGGTCGATTCACCGGGTTCGCCGAACCCAATGGGAGCGGAGATGCAGCACTGGTTGCAAATCGCTACGCGGAGCTGGCGGACTAGGCCCGCTCGCAACATCCTCGCGGTGCTGTCCATCACCCTCGGCGTCGGCATTGTCGTCTGGGTAACCTGCTGCTACGAATCCGTCCGGCGGGGGATGAACGAGGTCGTCCTCGAGTGGATCGGCCGAAGTCATATCATCATCGAATCCTCCACCGGCGTTTGGGGTTACTTCGAAGACGACGTCGAGTCCCTGGCTCGCGATGTCCCCGGCATCCGCCACACGACGACGCGTACCCGCGAGTTTATCGAGGCCGCCCCACCGCCGGACGATTCCGCCGCTGCGCCGGATGAGCAAGCCTTCGTTCGAATCGAAGTCACCGGTGTCGTGCCCAAAACCGAACGGCTGTTCCGCAAGCGAACACTCGCGGCGGGCCGTTTCCTGAAATCCGATGATTCGGGGGCCGTCGTCATAGAACGCCTCCTCGCCGAGCAATTCGGACTTGAAACGGGCGACGCTATCTTTCTCCGTCACAAGTCGCCTCCCCACCCGATCAATAAATTTACCGTTGTCGGTATCATCGATCGCCGCCGCGCCAGCATGAACCAGGCCATGATGGTCTGGGGCCGGCTCGACGAGGTCCAGTCGCTCTGCAAGCTGCCGAACATGATCAAGGCGGTCGACATCATCGTCGCCAACCCAAACATGGAAAACATCCGCCGCATCGCCGGCGAGATCGAAACGATCATCGACAAGCGTAGAATCAAGCCGCCGGCAGACGACCCCCGATCCGCCGGTCTCGAGGTCAAGACTACCGAGGCCCAACACAAGCGGCTCGGTACCGCTCAGGGTCTTCTGCGGTTCATCATGATGCTCCTCTCCTGCGTCGTTCTGCTAACGGCCTTCTTCATCATCATGGCCACGATGAGCATGGGTGTCACCGAACGAATCACCGAATTCGGTCTGCTTCGGTGCGTCGGCGTGACGCGCAGGCAACTGGGCGGTCTCGTCCTGCTGCAGACCATTCCGTTCGGCGTCGCGGGTACGCTCGCGGGCGTTCCCCTCGGTCTCGCCCTGCAATGGCTCACGCTTCGCGTCGTGCCCGACTATCTCGGCGAATTCGCCTACAACCCCTGGGGCATCGCCCTCGCCATCTGCGGCGGCATCGGAACCTCCCTCCTCGGCGCCGCCGCGCCGGCCGTCCGCGCCTTCGAAATCTCCCCCGTCGAGGCCACACGGGCCGCGGGTGATCCTCGCATCCTGCGCTGGGTATGGTTCTTCGCGATCCTCGGATTCGTCCTGCTCATAACCCATGAAATCGTGAACCATTCCCTTGCACGAGTAAACGGAAGCGGGAGCGACACGCGGGCCATGATCGGCATTGTGCTGCTCTACTTCGGTGGCGCAATGCTGGTGCCGGCGATGATCGTCCTGATCGGGCGGTTGGCCGTGTTTGTCGCCGCGCGCATCCTCAGGCTCAGTCCACAGTTGCTAGGCGACGAGATCACACGCGCACCCTTTCGTTCCGCCGCCATTTGTTGCGGCCTGATGGTCGGCCTCTCCCTCATCGTCGGACTGGTCGTCTGGGGCGAGTCCGTCAAGGAGGGCTGGCAGTTCCCCAAGGAATTCCCCGACGCGCTGCTCTATTCGTATATCGATAAACCGCTAAAAGAAATGAAGGCCCTGAGAAAAACCGAGGGCATCGCCGAGTTCACCGTCACCGACGACTTCCCCTTTCTCCTCCGTGATCCCGCCAAACGCTCCTTCTTGACACGATTCTCTCTCAAGGAACAGTTCCAGCGATGCCTCGCCATCGATCCCGAAGAAGGATTCACGATCGTCAAGCTAACCTTTCTCGAGGGGAATCAGCGGGACGCCAAGGCCAAGTTGAAACAGGGCGGTCACATCCTGATCACCCGCGAATTCGCCCGAGCCTACGATCGCGGCCTCGGCGACAAGGTTCGTATCTGGGTTCCTCTCATGAACGGAAAATTCGCCACCGCCCGATTCACTATCGCCGGAGTCATCGCCTCCCCCGGTCTCGATATCGCCATCAGCTTCTTCAACGCCGGAACCTATTTCCAGTCCTACGCCGTCGGGGCCATCATCGGCACACTCGACGACGCAAAACACCTGTTCGGCCGGGAATACGGCCGACTCGTCCTGTTCAATTTCAAGATTGAGGACAACGATTCATCCCGCATCGTTTCCGAGAGCACCCAGACGATCGGCGGCATCACCAAGACGAACGTACAAGGTCGCCCCACCTTCGCCCTCGGAAGCGGGCCGATCCCCGGCGACGGCCCCGAAGAGCGCATCATCAACCACATGCTCGAACAGATCGATTATCCCCCCAAGGCCTTCGTCACCGCACGCGAGCTGAAGCAGCAGATCGACCGCAACATCAACCGCGTCACGCTCCTGCTCCTCGCCATTCCCGTGGTCGGTCTGCTCATCGCCGCACTCGGGATGGGCAACCTGATGGCCGCCAATGTCGCCAGCCGATCCAAACACCTCGCCGTCCTCCGTGCGATCGGTGTCACTCGCGGCCAGCTCTCCAGAATGATCGTCGGCGAGGCCCTCGTACTCGCCTTGATCGGCAGCGGTCTCGGGCTCGGCCTCGGCCTGGCCCTCGCCCGTGCCAGCAACACAATGACCGAACACCTCTCCGGTTTCCGTCCGGAGTTCGCCATCCCCTGGGGTCTGGTGGCCCTCGGCGCGGCCCTGGCGACGCTCCTGTGCGTCCTGGCCGCTCTGCTGCCCGCCCGCCATGCCGGTCGGAGCAACATCGTGGCGGCACTGGCGGATCTGTAAGGATGTGCATATACAACCAATTAAACGTTTCAATGTCGCCTAATCCGCTATTTGACCAAGAAATAATTCAATTTTCCCTATTGACATGCCCGAACTAGATAATCAGCATGCAGGGCTGGGCCGGTCATCCCTTGGAGAGAAGGGAGGATTGTAATCGATCGAGATTCATCACAACCAAAGTGGCCGTTTGATGGCGGTGCACTTATCGCCGATGACGACGCGATTGTCCTGCGCGCACTCGCCGCACGCCTCAAACAGATCGGCTGCACCTGTCATACGGCAGTATCCTATGACGAGGCCCTCGGGATTCTGAAACACCACGCCACTATCAGCGTCGTCCTCGCAGATCACGGCATTCAGGGCGACGACACCGCAACATTTGTCGCAAACATTCGAATGCACTATCCGGGCACAATCATCGTCGGGAGCAGCGGTCGGGACTGCCGGGGAGAATTCGCATCACACGGTGTGGATCGGTTTCTGCAAAAACCCTGGGGGCCCGATGAATTGATCAAACTGATCTCCGGCAGGATCACCCGGTGTGTCGATTGTGAACTTCCGCTTCCCCTCCGAAGGCCGTTCCCCGGAGAGACCCCCTTGAGTTGGATTTGCGGATTTTGCAACGGTCGCTATAGCGGGATCATCGATCGCGACACCCCAGAGGATCTCCACCGGAACGTCCGACGAGCCGATTCGTAATCCGCTGCTCCCTGAATGCCAACCACACCACATGCGAAACCCCACACGGCCGCGCCTTGAGGCTTGGCATGCCGCCCATCCGCGCGACATTCACGCCGACAGCAGTTCCTTCACCGC
>CAYXGR010000119.1:0-8394 GCA_964464525.1 uncultured Planctomycetaceae bacterium | reverse complement strand
ACGCTGGTGCCGGCGCTGACGAGGATCTGATTTCTCGTCAGGCTGCTGGTTTCCTGGGCGAAGTCGAGATCGCGGATGCTTGACTCGGCGGCGGTCAGGTTTTCAAGGGTGATCCTGAGCTGATTGACATTCGTATCGAGCGTGTTTTTCTCGAAGGAGCCGAGCCGACCGCGGAGGATGGAGATCTGATCGATCGCCTCCTTGACGATGTCGGCGCCGCGGGCGAACTCCCCGTTGACAAGCGAGAATTGACCGCCCTGCTTGACCTCTTCGAGGAAGCCGAGCGTGTCATTGCCCAGCCGCGTCGAGGCGACCGATTGAACGCCGATGTTGACCTGCTGATTGGTGTCGACGCCGGGTCCGAGCTGGAAGCGGGCGCCGCCGCTGGTCACGACGAAGGAGGACATGGTGCCGTTGGTGTTGAAGGCCTCCTGGATTCGCATTTCGGCACCCAGTGTGGAGGTCGCCAGGACGATCTCCAGCCCCCTTCCCAGCGAACCCGCTCCGTTGACGGTCGCGGCGACATCGCGACCGGTGTCACGGCTGACCAGTTCGTTGGCGGCGTTGCGCGTATTGGATAGGAAGGGCGATGTCGTCGTGCCGATCTCCTGGATCTGGACAAACGCACGGCTGCCAAACTCTTCCGAGTTCAGGGCGATGCCGCTGGCCTGATTGGACACATTGATAAAGCTGGCGCTGATGCCGGTGGCGTCTGAAGTGCCGTTGATGGAAGCCAGGATCTGTGCGGTCGTCGAGCCGGAGAGGAGGGACAGGGACTGCACCCCGCGCGGTCCGGCCAGTTCGATCGTGACGCTTCCGGTAATCGCACTGGTCTGAAACTCCAACTGGGCATGCTGAGCGGACTGAAGCACGTTGACCTGCACGGGGATGAAATTCGCCGTGCCGAACTGAACATTGTTCAACCGAACATCTGTCAGGTCGGTCGCCGTGATGCCGCTGGTGATATAGCCGAGCGAACCGTTGAGGAGTTTTCGCCCGCCGAAGGTGGTCGTGTTGGCAATGCGGGTGATGGATTCAATGGCGGAGTTGATCTGGAGTTGGTTGGCCGCGATCTCGTCGTCGGAGACGGCACCGACGTTGGCCGCCTCGATGATCTTGCTCTGGATGTCGTTGAGCAGCGAGGCCACCTCGTCGAGCGCGCCCTCCGTGGTGGCGATCACGTTGGCAGCCCGTTGCGAGTTGGAGACGGCCTGTCGGACCGATTCGATCTCTGAGCGCAGGTTCTGCGAGATGATCAGCCCGGCGGGATCATCCGCCCCACGATTGATCCGCAGGCCGGTCGAGAGTCGCTCCAGCGACAAACTGAGGGATTGATTCGAGCGAGCCAGATGACGGCTCGCGGTCAATGCGGCGGAGTTCGTATTGATGCGTGCCATGACGCAATCCTCCGTGAGTGTCTCGCGGCGCCTCCATGGGCCGCTTCAAACAGTTTCGCCGAGGCCATCAAAGCCGTCGGGTCCGGGCTATTCGGCGCTATTGGCCTTCCTTTGGATCCTCGGTACGACGTCGGGTTTTATCCTTGTCGCCGGATGTGCCCGAATCCTTGGGCAGATCTTCCGGCTTGATGTTCGCCGCCGCCCGGTTCTCCCGCTTGATCGCGTCGTATACTTCCTTGCGATGGACGGGGATGTGCGTCGGCGCGTTGATCCCAATGCGTACCTTGTCTCCACGAATATCCACGACGGTGATTTCAACATCGTCGCCGATCATGATTGTCTCGTCGCGTTGACGCGATAGAACCAACATCTCTGGCTCCTCTTGTGCCGCATCGATTATTCAATCGACCGACGCATTCCGCCTGAGTCCCGATCGCCTGTCTCTTATCCGCGTCACGCGACGCGTCGTCGATCGGGGCTCTATCATCCCCTCCGTATTCGCGACGGTGGGGGTGGATCAGATCACGGTCCACATCCGCCTGACTCACTCACCCGGGCATCATCGCCCCGCATGTGAGGAGATACGAACCCCGGATCCACGCCCGGGAATCAGTGTGGACTCACTCTTTATCATAGGCACACCCGCAAATATTCTCACGGGAGCGCCAGGGCCTAAGCCGTTTTACTCGCTTCTCGCCCGGCCTGCGGTTCCGGGAGCTTCATCAACGGATGACGGGTTGAGAAACGCTTGTCCGACAAGACGAGCTGCTTGCCCACGCGCGTCGCCACGTTGATGATGAGCGGCCCCTGCAGATTTCCCGTCAGCATCTCGTCCACTTTGTTGACGATCACGAATACCTGGGATCCAGATGTATCCGACAGGCCGATCTGTTCAAGATCATCGGACTTGATGCTGATTCGATAATCGTTGACAAACAGGCGCGGATCGCACACGACAAAGGCCAGTTCCGGCCGATGCACCGCCTGCATCCAGTAAAACGCGCTGTCCGGCCCGGTCTGGATCAGGGCGAACTCCCGATCGTCGGGAAATCCCACCAGTCCCTTGGGGAAATTCAAAAACCTCTGATCGTCTACTTCGATACCGCCGAATCGCGACGTTTCGATCATCATAACTCTCGACTCCCGGCCGCCTCGGGGCGACCTCTGCTCTGGAATGCGAACCCACCACTGCCTACGATACATCCATTCATCGCAGAAAATCCATCAGTGACAGGTTCAGGTTTCTTGACCCGGCCGTCAGACTCGCCTGGAGCGAGTTCTGTGCCTGCTGAAATTTCGTAACCGCCTCTATAAAATCCACGTCCTTTAATTCCGACAACAGATTGGATGTCGCCGCGACGGCATCCTCGGTTTGCGTAACACGATTTTGCATGTCGCGCGATCGGGAGCCCACCTTCCCGGCGATGTTGGCCACATCCCGCTGAAGGGAGTTGATCCGGCCGCCTGCCAAAGTGATCTCCGTGGAATCGTCGGACAGAAGGCCGTCCCGTAAACGATACAATGCGCTTAATATCCCCGTTTGTGTAAACGCGCCGACAACCTGGCCGTCCAGCACCGTATCGGTGCCGGTGCCCGTCAATCCAAGATCCTGAGCGACCTGGGAAATCGGGGGGTTCGGGCTCGCCACGGTGATCGGATTGGGCCCGGCGGGTCCGGTCAGTCGAAAGCCGGCGCCGCCCGGTGAGATGCTCGCCGTGATACCGGCGGAGGCCGCGGTGGAAGCCGTGTTGATGGCGTTAATCACGTCACCGGTGGTTAGGGCATTGCTGAGATCCACTTCGAACGAAACACCGTTGGCGTTTGTGACGCGGATGTCATTCCCTGTGACCGGATGGATGCCGAGCCCACCATTGAGCCGGGTGAGGGAAATCGACGGATCGAGCGTACGAATGCCCAGTGCATTGGCGTCATTGCCACCGTTTTCGCCGATGACGAGCGGTGTCCCCGCAACGAGATCCTCGATTACGAAGCCGTCACCGGCGGTATTGATCGATGCGCGAATGCCCGCATTCGCGCCGTTGAGTGCATTGAGAACATCCTGAACCCGGGTCGCGCCCGCGAATGTGACGGTCGCGGAGACGCTGCCGTTCGTGATCTGAACACCATCAGGAAGCGTGAGGCCGCTTGGGCCCAGATCACTCAGCAGCGTGGTGCGTGTCACGCGGCGGTTGAGATTGCGCCCGTCTAAAACCAAGCCGGCCACGTTCCCTTCGATTCCCAGATCGGCGGCGGTCGTACCCTGAGCGACTTCGCTGACGGTGATGTTGTTGGTCGGGGACGTGATACGAAGTGTCGCGCCGTCGGCCGGGCTGATGCCCAGTGTCAGTGCGCTGCCCGCGGTCGTGGCGGTATCGTTGAATTTCGTGATCAGATCATTGATCGTTTCCGCGCCGGTGAAATCGACCTGGAAGGTAATACCGGCGCCGACTTCGGTCACGGAAATGGGCCCCAGTTGAACGCCGGCGTTGTTGGCCCCGCCCAGTTCACTGATGCGACCGGCGGTGTTGAGCTGAACATCGAAATTCGCATAGCCGCCAACGACTTCGGTCTGCAGGCCGAACAGGTCGCTTGTGGTGACGTTGAATGGCAAGGCGGTGGAATTATCTACCAGCGTCTGACGATCGCCCTGATCCGCCAGAAATGTGATCCGTCCAAAGGATTCGTCGACGGCCGCCAGATCGATGCGCCGACCGCCGAACAGATACTGGGATTGAAACTGTCGATTGGCAATGCTTTTCAGTTGGCCGATGATGCTGTCGATGATCTGGGCCTGCGAGGCGCGCTCTTCGGCCGTTTGAAGATTGCCCGCCTGTTCGCTGGCGATTCGAGCCGCTTCGTTGAGTTGATCACCGATCTCACTTATAGCGCTGTCCGCGGCGGCGAGATGACCGTCCGCCTGCCGCAGGTTTTCAAGTATCTGATCCTGGCCGTCCAAAGAACGAATCATCCGGGAAATCTTTTCCGCGGCGATGGGGTCTTCGCCGATGGACAGAAGCTGGTTCCCGGAACTGATCCGCTGTTCCTCCCGGAAGACGCGCAGGCTGTTCTGCTGCAACTGCGAGATCAGCGTGAAGGTTCGCAGGCTCGTCGAGACGCGAGATAGATTTCCTGAAGAACTGATCGACATCGTGTTTACTTTCCGAATCGCCGCATCACGCGGGATACGCTGATTACCGCACCAGGCTCAACAGAGTCTGCATCATGTCGTCCACAACCCGCATGTATCGAGCGGCCCCTTCGTAGGCCCTTTGAAAACTGATTAGCGAGACCGCCTCTTCATCGAGATTCACGCCGGAGATGCTCTCCCGCTGGACGGTCAATGAATCGAAAATGATCCCCGCCGCATCATTTTCGCTTTCGATGCCCGAGGCACTGACCGCGAGCGTGGCCATCGACCCGTTGTAGTGATCATTCAGCGATACACCGCCCAGGCTCGCCACCGCCAGATCCTGCACGCCGACCAGGGCCGTCGCGTTGCTCCCGTCACCCGTAAAATCGCTCCGGGCCGCGGCGAGAAAAGATGGGTTGCCGGATATCAGGGGATTGACCGCAATGTCCAGGCTGTCGTTACCGGTGAAAAACGTATTGACACCCAGCGCTGCCAGGACACCCGACGTATCATCCGAGAAAGTGAACGTGGATCCGCTCGTGGCGGTCAATTCCAGTTGACCGTTCGACAGTACCGTCGCTGAAACATTGGCGACATTGGCATTGATGTCGGCGGCGAGGGAATCCAACGTCGTATCGGTCCCGATGCCGTCGAGGTCGATGTTGATCTGCGTTCGAAGGGTGGCGCCGCTGGCCACATCTTTCACATCGACGAAGAATGATCCCGTGTTAGGGGTTAATGTGATCCCATTGTTCGCCGTGGTCAGCGTCTGGGTGGAATCGAGCACCTTGGTCACGCCGGTCAACTGGGAGAATCCGGAAAGGCCCTGCCCGCCGGAGTGAACTTTGTTGACTTCGTTGATCAGACCGGCGGTGAAGGCATTGAGCCGATCGAATTGGGTCTGGTTGTAGGTGTCGCGGGAAGTGACCAGTCCTTCGATCATGCCGCTGCCGGTCGTGACGGGGCCATTGTTGATCTTGAATCGGACGACCAGGCTGGCCAGGCCGTTGCTGTCGATTTCGGTCGAACTGGTAAGCCCGAATGAGGTGCCGAACTGAACCAGAGCCTCGCTTCCAATGAAGACGTTCACAGCGCCGGAGGGCTGCTCGCGGACCGTGATCTCGAAGAACTCGGACAACTCGTTCAATAACTGATCGCGCTGATCGCGCAGTGCTGAAGCCGGACCGGCAGAGCCGGCCTCGGCCAGGGTGATGCGCACGTTCAGATCGGCGATTTCGGTCGCGATCGCGTCACCGCGTTCGACGACATTCGTAATGTCGGAATTGATCTCATTTCGCTGCGTTATGAGATCGTCTCGGATGTCCTGGATTCGCTGGCTGAGCGTCGCGGCGGTGCTGACGACGATTCCGCGCGTGGCGGAGTTCTCGGGGTTATTCTGAAGATCACTGACGGACCCGAAGAACTCTGACAACAACGAGCCCAGATTCGAGTCGCCGAGCGGATTGAACAGAATTTCCAGCCGACTCACCGCGCTGCGTTCGGTACCGGCGGAAGACTTGTCCGAGATGGCCGATCGGAGCCGCGTCTGTATGGATTCGCTGATGTTGCGCCGAATGGTCGCGAGCTTGACACCGTTGCCGAGTTGTCCGGCCCGCAATTTCGCGCCGGGGACGGCGGCCAATCGCGCACTGGAGCGTGTATAGCCGGGCGTCGAGGCATTGGCGACATTTTGTCCCGCCACCTGCAGTGCCGCCTGATAGGCCGCCAACGCGGTTCTTCCGATTCCCAGTGCCGAAGTGAGTCCCATTGTTTTACCCTACCGCGTCCAGAACTTTGGCCCCGGCGCCATCCTCCATTGCGCCGCCGCGCGAATAGATCCGAGGCTCGTTCTCATCTTGTGTAAAAACGGAAAACAGGTTGTCGAAATGCGCCAGCATCTCACGACTGACCAGTTCCACGACCCGATTGGCTTCCGCAACTTGAAGCATTTTCTCTCGAAGCGCCGCTCCCAGGCGAGTGAGTCGCGTTCGGTGCCGCTCCTCCAATCGTTCCGCCAACACCGGTAGGGAGAGGTATTCGATACCGGTATGGATCGGAAAGGATAGTGCCGATGCAAACTCGGATGTGACCTGTCGGCGCCTTTGCTCCAACTCGTTGACCTGCGCCGCGATGCCGCCTTCGCGGTGCGAGAGCATTGTCATTTCATCCGTATCCGCCCGCCGCATGGCCTCCAGCTTGGCGCGCACCACGTCGTGCAAGTCCACCTGTTGCCCGATGAGCTCATCGAGGATTGATGCCAGATCATTCGTCAATTGATCGATATTGCTTATATTCATGCGAGACTTTCACCCGTCTTTTGAGCCGGTTGCCGGCTGCCGAGCCGCTGGGCAAACGCGTCGTACATCTTGTTGGCGATCGGATCGTTCGACGCCTGGCCCATCCGCTTGGACAATTCCATATTGAGTTGGGACTGGAAGATTTCCTCTCCGCGACCGCCGTGAAAGTATTTGCCTTTGATCTTGGAGTCCTGCATCTCCCGGAGCAGGGTGCCGTAGAACGCACTGCCGACAAACTCGCCAACGTTCCGGCGCAGCTCGGACTCCGGCAATTCGGGCGAGGACGCGGCCACCCGTTCGATGTTCGTGGCGCGCGGGAAGGCCGTCGCAAGCTTGAATTGTGCCGATGAGTTTGTCCCGATGCCGGACGGTTCCATATCGCCTATTCCTTGTCGGTCGTATCCGTGTAAACCAGCTTTCCGCGAATCTTTCGAGCGTGGTACAACGTCTCGATGATTTCGATGATGTCCTTCGCGGGCACGTTGAGTTGGTTCAGCTTGTCCACCAGTTCCTGCAGCTTCGCGCCGCCGCGCTGGCCGAAGCCGATCTTGACCGCGCGCTTGTCCTCGATTCTCGGATTCTCTACGGTTGGCTTGATCGGCGGCGTCGTGGTTCGGATGGTCATGCCGCCGTGGGCGATGATCGCTTCGCCGATTTCCACACCCGAGCCAATCGCGATGGTCTGAGTGGCCCGATTGATCACGATGCGTCCCTCTCCCTGGGGCATCAGAAGCTCCAGACCCTCGATCCGGCCGATGAACTCCGCCGGGTTGCCGCGTTCCGCATCGGGGATGGAAACCAGGACATTCTTCGGATCGGTGGCCAACGCCAAACGCCGTACCTGTCCGATTTCCGATTGATCTTCATTGATGCTCTGTGCAATCACGGCCGCGAGTGCGTGGCTGGCGTGGATATCCTCCAGCACCAGGGTGATTTCCCATGTGTCGTTGATGTAGTGATGGATGAAATCCTCCTCCATCACCGCGCCCCGGGTGATGATCCCCGTGGTCGGCTGTTTCAGATTCGTCACGCGAATGGCCCCTTGCGCCCAGGCATAAAGCCCGCTGCGGGTGACATCCTGCATCGGCGTCATGACCAATCGGCCCCCGGCCAGGCTCTTCGCAGCCCCGACCGCGCTGACGTGAACATCGACGCGATCCCCCTCCCGAACCCCGTTTTCCGGCATCGTCACTTCGACCCAGACGATGGCGACGTTCTTGGTACCCTTGAGTTCGGTCTGCATCACGGGCACTTCGAACTTCTCCAGCATGGACTGCAACTGACGGATGGAGGCGGCGTACTTGTCGCCATCGCCGGTACCGTTGAGCCCGACGACGAGGCCGTAGCCCATCAGATGGTTTTGTCGACGCCCCTTGAGATGGGTGACGTCGGCGATGATCGTGGCCGCAGCGGGCGTCGCCGAAGAGACGATCAGACACGTCAGCAATATGGCTGAAAACGCCGTTCGTATTCGATTGAGCTTGAGACCACTCATATGCTCATCCATGCCGTGTCTCGCACCGGTTGGAAACCGGTGCCACAGATTCATTTCACCGGTTGGAAACCGGTG
>CAYXGR010000118.1:0-8408 GCA_964464525.1 uncultured Planctomycetaceae bacterium | reverse complement strand
CCCGGCGCGATCGCATTCACCGTCACACCAAACCGCGCAACCTCTTTCGCCAGTGACTTGGTCAGCCCGATCACACCCGCCTTGGCGGCCGCGTAGTTCGTCTGCCCGAACTTGCCTCGCAGGCCGTTGATGCTCGAAATGTTCACGATCGTTCCCCATTCCCCTTTGCGCATGAACGGAACGACCGCCCGCGAAAAGTGAAAAACCCCCGTCAGATCGATGTCGATCACCTCACGCCACTGCGCATCCGTCATCTTCCAGATCACCGTGTCGCGGAAGACGCCCGCATTATTGACAAGAATTTCGATGCCACCGAACATCGCCGCGAATGACTCGACGGCGTTATTGACCGCACCCGAGTCTCGAACATCCCCCACGCATGACCAGCCCCGTCGGCCGTGGGATTCGATCCGCCCCAAAACCGGATTCCCCTCTTCGGGCGTCCCTTGATAGAAGATGCCAACGTCGCAACCGTCGCGCGCAAGGGTCTCGGCAATACAGCGGCCGATGCCGCTGCTGCCGCCTGTCACCAATGCCCTGGGCGCCTGTTCGCTCATGATTCCTCGTTTCGCCGTCATGAACCGACCGGGACGGCCAGCGCCGCCCCACATTGCCCGCAATGTTCAAACGCCGCCGGCAGGCCCTTGGCCCCACACTCCGAACAGGTTTGAGCATACGGCCCCCACAAAAACTCGCTCGAGCCGTTCGGATCGGCCGCACGCCGACGTAGACCGACGTAATCCGCCTTCCGCTTCTCGACAAACGCCGTCATTCCCTCATGAGGTTCCAGACTGGTGTAATGAACCGACAGCCAATCCCGCGCATGCGGCGTCGTGGCGTGCCAGGCGGTATCCTTCCAGTAGTTCACCTGCGCCTTCGTATAGCGGGTGCATTCGGGAAACTTGTGGACGATCTGTTCGCAGAGCTCGGCGACGACCTCGTCCGTCAACGATAAGTCGAGGGTGTAACCCTCCTTCCCCTTCAGCGCCTTCGAGATTTCTTCCTGTGAAACTCGATTCTCGAAGGGGTTCTCCCAGGGATCGGTATTCCAATCGGCCAGATATCGCCGATCGTCGGTAAAGCGTGTGCAAAACGCACCGTCCGGCCCCTTCACTGTCGGGACTACCACATTGACCAACCCCATGGCAAGCGAGGCGTAGGATTGGTAGCGCTGGTTCAGGAACAGAATCCCGCGCGCCTTGCGATCGCCGACATGGATCGGCAGCCACTGTGTCGAACCGCCGCAGGCGACGGAACCGACATTCGTCCCGACCTGCGCAATAAAGGCATGCTCCCCCATGACCGCCAAATCGCAGGCGAGCTGGCTCTCGTTCCCCCCGCCGACCGCCATGCCGTTGAGCCGGGCAATGACCGGCTTGGCGCAATTGGTAATCGACTCGATATACGACTTGAAGCAGCACATGTACTTCCAGTAGTCGCGCGGCTTTTGGGTGTACTCACTCTGATATTCCTTGACATCCCCTCCCGTGCTGAAGGCACTCTGGCCCGCGCCGGTGAAGACCACCACAGCCACCCGGTCATCCCATGACGCATCCTGAAAGGCGGCGGCCAACTCCTGCAAGGCGGCCGTGCTGTAGGCGTTGTAGTTGTGGGGCCGGTTAAGCGTGATCCGGGCGATCCAGCCATCCTTTTCGTATTGAATATCGTGAAATTCGAATTCGGCTGCTTCTCGTGACTCAAACGCGGACATGCGTAAAGCCTCCATTCAGATAAGACAGACCTACAGACTCAGACACCTGACTCCGCAGCAAAGATCTCCACCCCGATCAGGATCCCATAACACAATGACCCCGAGCCTGACATTGCCCATATATCGAACGAACGTTCGTACTGAAATAGTTCACAAAACGGAAACACTCCCGGGACAATATCGGAGACATATCGGTCTGATTATGGTGAATAAAATCTGGCTGTCAAGCAATTTTTTTAAGATTATTGACTTGACACCGAAGATCCGATCGGCCATAGTGAAACCGATCAAGTGTCCGGTTAAATATATAATATGTGAGATGTGTACCTTGAAAGTAGAACAAGTGTTCGATCCAAGTCAGACACCCGATCGAACCTCCTATACACGAACCACTTACGACGATCGCCTCAATGGGATCCTGCTGGCCGCCACCACGCTCTTCGCCCGGGACGGCTACGAGAAGGCCTCCATGCGGGCGGTCGCCAAGTCCGCCGGGATCAGTTTGGCCGGCTTATACCACTACTTCGAGAGCAAGCAGAAAATACTCTTTCTGATTCAATTCCGAACCTTCAGCTCCCTCCTGAGCAACCTCCGCGAGAAGATTCATGGCATCGATAGCCCCGTCGAACAGCTGCGGGTGATGGTGCGGGCCCATATCGGCTATTTCGTGGCCAACATGGACGCGCTCAAGGTCTGCTCCCACGAACTCGACTCGCTCTCCGGCGACGCCTACGAAGAAACCCGTCGTATCCGACGCGAATACTACGAAATCACCCGCGCCCTCGTGGACCGTATCCTCTACGAGCAAGCCCCCGACAATACGATGGATCGGCACGTGGCCACCATGTCCTTGTTCGGCATGCTCAACTGGCTCTACCGATGGTACAACCCCAAACGGGACCGATCGCCCGGCGCCCTCGCCAATCAGATCGTGACCCAATTTCTCAACGGTGTGCTCGTCACGAACAGCAATCAGTAGGAGGCCTGCGTGTATCTTCCGGACATTCAACTGCATGAGGCCAAAACCCTGACAGAGGCATCCGGCCTTCTGGTTCACTATGGCAATGACGCCCGTCTTCTTGCAGGCGGTACCGATCTTCTCGTCGACCTGAAAACCGGACGTATCCAGACGGACCACCTGATCTCGATCAATCGGGTAGACGGACTCCGAGGAATCGAGATAACCGACGGATCGCTTCGAATCGGGGCACTGACCACGATCACGGAACTCTGCCGCTCATCGATCATCCACGATCACTTCGCACCGATCCTCGATGCCGCCTCCCAAATGGCAGCCACCCAGGTTCGCAACATGGCCACCGTCGGTGGAAACCTGGCCAGTGCCGTCCCATGCGCCGACCTGCCCCCGATCCTGATGGTGATGAATGCATCCGTCGAATTGTGGTCGCCTACGGGCGAGCGGGCCGTTCCGCTCGACGCCTTCTTCGCCGGGCCGCGTCAAACCATCCGGCGCGACGACGAAGTTCTGACCGCGATCATCGTACCTAGACCTCCCGCCCGTTTCGGCGCCGCCTATGCACGGTTCGCCCTCCGCGCCGGCAACGCCATCTCTGTCGCCGGCGTTGCCGCGGGGTTGCTCACGAACGATGACGAAACGGTGCTCGAAGCCCGCATTGCGCTCGGAGCGGTTTCGCCGTTCCCGAAGTGTGTACCCGCCGCCACCGATTGCCTGATCGGCGAAATAATCACGGGTGACGTCCTCGACAAGGTGGCCGCCGAGGCGACCCGCGCCGCCGATCCGATCAGCGATGTTCGTGGATCGGCCGACTACCGCCGGGAGATCGTCGGCATCCTGACACGCCGGGCCGTCACTGCCGCCAGCGAAAGAGCCGGCAATTCACACCGAGCCTCGCTCGGGCGGGAGAAAGGATTATGAGCACCAGTCGATCACTCAACATCAACGGCCGGATCTACAACGCCGCCTGTGATCCCGGCGAAACATTGCTCGACGTATTACGCGACACCCTGAGGCTTACCGGCACCAAGAAGGGTTGTAATGTCGGCGACTGTGGCGCCTGCACGGTGCTCGTTGACGGCCGACCGGTCAACAGTTGTCTTATGCTCGCCGCCGAAGCAGCGCACAAGACCATCACCACCATCGAGGGCGTCGCAAACAATGGCGAACTCGCACCGATCCAAAAGGCCTTCGTTCACGAGGGCGCCATCCAATGCGGTTTTTGCACACCGGGCATGGTTTTGTCGGCCTCCGCCCTTCTCAAACGAAATCCCGATCCCGACACCGAAGAAATCAAGGACGCCCTCGCCGGCAATCTATGCCGCTGCACCGGCTACACCGGCATCCTCCGCGCAGTCAATCGCTGCGAAAACTATCGAAGCAACGGAACCTGCGCCAAGAAAGACACCACTGCGGAATTGAACCGGACACAATCGTCAACCGACAATCAAAAATCGACAACCCGTTCGGTGGGCGTCTCCATCCCCCGTGTCGATGCCGCCGACAAGGCGACCGGTCGAGCCATCTATACAGCGGACATTCATCTGCCCGACATGCTTCATGCCAGGATTCTGGGCTCAACCGTCGCACACGGTTTTATCAAACGGATCGACACCTCCCGGGCCGAGGCCCTCCCGGGCGTCGTAGCCGTTCTCACCGGAAAAGACATGCCCGACACGATGTATGGTGTTTCTCCAGCACGATACGACGAATATGTCCTGGCCAGAGACAAGGTTCGCCACGTCGGCGACGAGGTGGCCGTTGTCGCCGCGGTTGACGAGCGCACTGCTGAACGTGCAATCTCCCTGATCGAAGTCGAATACGAGGAACTGCCCGCCGTCCTCGATCCATTCGAGGCGACGGCGGAGGGGGCGCCCCAGGTCCACGATCGCTACAAACAAAACATCAATACGCACGTAGAGCAGGGCTTCGGCGATGTCGAAAAGGCCTTCGCCGAATCGTACCATGTCCGTGAGGAATCCTTCACCGGCAATCATATCTACCAGTCGCCGCTGGAACCGCACGCCTCTATCGCCACATGGGAGCACGACGGAACACTTGTACTCTACACCTCTACGCAGGTTCCACACTACGTCCAATACATGATGGCCCACGTCCTGCACATCCCGCTCGGGCGGATTCGGGTCATCCGCCCGGCCGTCGGCGGCGGATTCGGCGGAAAGGCCGAGACCACCCCGCTCGATCTTTGCGCCGCACTGCTGAGCAGGCAGACCGGTCGGCCCGTGAAGATGGTCTATTCTCGCGAAGAGATGTTTCACCACGGCCGCGGCCGTCACAAACAGCACATGCAATTCAAGCTGGGCGTCGATCGAGACGGAAAAATCACGGCCTTCCAAAGCACCATCCACCTCGACGGCGGGGCCTATTCGTCCTTTGGCGTCGCCACCGCCTACTACGCGGGCAGCATGATCCCCACGCTCTACGTCATCCCCAACTACAAGTACGACGGCTATCGTGTGATGACCAACAAGCCCGCCTGCGGGGCCATGCGCGGTCACGGAGTCCCGCAGCCGCGCTTCGCCTTCGAATGCCTGCTGAGTATGGTGGCGGAAGAACTCGGGATGGATCCGATCGAGATCCGCCGCCGAAACGCCATGACCGCCAACAGCCGGACCGTCAACGATCTCGACATCGGTAGCTGCGAGTTCCTCGCCACGCTCGACGCCGTGTGTGAAAAATCCAACTGGAATGAAAAGTACCAGCCCCCCACGGATGCCGGAGGAAGAGCCACGGGCTTCAGCCCGTGCGGCCGTTCAATCCCCGAAAACGTCCACACTCAAGAAACGCCCCCGACCAGCGGGCTTCAGCCCGAGCCCCCCTCCATCCGCCGAGGCATCGGTGTCGGCGCGGGTGGCTTCGTCTCCGGCGCCGGCTACTGCATCTACCGCGGCCAGGTTCAACTCTCACACGAAAAACCCAGAGAACACTTCCAAAAACGATCCATCTTTCCCCATTCCAACGCCATCGTGAAGGTCAGCGAAGACGGCATGGCCGTCGTTCTCATGATCGGCGCCGCCGACATCGGCCAGGGCAGCGACACCGTCCTTGTTCAGATGTGCGCCGAGGCCCTGGGCATCCCCACCACGCGCATCCGAATGCGCAGTGGCGACAGCGACATCTCCCCCATCGATCTCGGCGCCTATTCCTCGCGCATCACCCTGATGGGTGGCCACGCCGTGTCCCGCGCCGGCACCGCCGTCGTTGACAAGATGCGCCCCTACGCCGCCGTCATACTCAACTGCGACGAATCCCAGGTCACAGCCCGCGATGCCAGGTTTTTCATGACACCACCCTCCGACCCTCATGATGACAACCCGGCAGTTCGGGAGAATCCGCAATCATCCCACGAGACGCACAGCGTCCCCTGGGAAGAAGTCGCCCGCCAATACTTCAACAACAACGGCCCCCTCGTCGGTACCGGCTGCTACAAACCCCCCGACGGTCTCGGTGGCGATTACAAGGGCGCCACCGTCGGCACCAGCCCCGCCTATTCGTTCGGCAGCGCTGTTTGCGAAGTCGCCGTCGATCTGGAAACCGGAAAAGTGAACATTGAACGCTTCACCGACTATCACGATTGCGGTACCCCCATCAACCCCCAGTCGGTCCATGGCCAGGTCGAAGGAGCCGTCGTCATGGGCGCCGGCGAAACCATCATGGAGGACGTTCAGTTCGACGAAAAGGGCCGAATCCTCAATCCCAACCTGCACGGATATCTCACGATGACGATCAAGGACGCCCCGGAGATCTTCAGCGGCCTTGTCGATTCCTATGAACCCCGAGGCCCTTTCGGCGCCAAGGAAATCGGCGAGGGAAGCACCCTTCCCGTCCTCGGCGCCGTTGCCCACGCCATCGCCAATGCTACAGGCGTCTGGATAACGGACCTGCCCATTACCCCGGAAAAGATTCTGAATGCGATTCGATCAAAACAAACCACAGGGAATCCCGTATCGGTGTAGGTCAGTTATGAACAGGGCGCCAGGCACAGGCGACCCGGCTCGAACCGTCGTGGATCGACATGATACTCATCAGCCACAATCATTGAAGTGATACAATAGAAAGAAGTGAGATAATAGAAATAGGATGAAATGTAGCCCGGTTACGATACACTGGGCTGGGCTTTTTCCTGGGCCGCCGGACGCGAAGACCGAACCGATGATCGCGCCAGGCAACACAACTTGACCAATTCATCCATATGCTGCTTGATTTCCGCACGTGGGCATTTCTCGATCACCGCCTTCTCAACCTGCTCAGCCGCGGCCGATATCGGCTCGAACCCATAGCTCCCCGCCTCCCCCTTCAAACCGCGTGCAAGAAGTTCCAGTTGAGCCTGGTCCTCCTTGGCGAAAACCTCTTCAATGTTCCGGAGTTTCGGAGGAAGCTCCATCACAAATGCATCGATCATCGCTGTCATTGAACTGTCCTGAGAGAACGAACTGATCAAGGGCTCTTGCTTCAGGGATGCGATCATTTCGGTGAGTATTTCACGCTGATAGGGCTTGGCGATGAACCGATCACACCCCATTTCGAGACAGCGCTCCTTGTCCGCTGGTTGCGTCCGTGCGGTGGCCGCGATGATCACGCCCGAATAACCCTTCTCACGGAGTTGCTTGACGGTCTGAAAACCATCGAGTACGGGCATCTCCATGTCCATCAAAATCACGTCATAGATGCTCTCTTGAGCCAAATCCAGTGCGATCTGCCCGTTCTCGGCATGATCCACCTCGGCGTTGAGCTGTTTGAGCAGCATCATCGCCAGCCGGGTGATCGAAGGATCGTCGTCCACCAACAATACGCGAGTCTTAACTGCATCGGACGAATATTCCGCCGGATCGATCTCATGCTTGAATTTCAACGCGACTTCATGGAGTGAGGCCTCGATATATTCACATCGAGCGACGACCGCCTCCATGTCCTTCCAGGTTCCGTGCGTACTGATCAGTTGCACCGTGCATTGTGTGCCCGGATAGACGAAACCGCCGTGCAGAAAAGACATGCCCCCGGCACTGATATTGCGCGTGGGAACCAGATAGGCGATCGTGTTACCCGCACCCTGTGCCTGTAAGTGCACAACACAGCCCTTGACTCGGTAGGAGTAACGCTCACCTTGCCGGTTCTCATTCGAATCGCGTTTCTTCTCGTGATCCATCCGGTCAAGATAGGCCTCGACCTCGGAATCCTTCAGACGAATCGTTCGGATGTATTGGGATTCAGAACTCACTGATGTTACCCCGCAAGTAAGCAGGCTCGCTGTGTCGAATTTCTGCTAAGAACAGCTCCCTATGCCACGACCTGGCCGATCAAGACGAACTTTCCTCCGAAAGTTGCATTCAACCAATCGCATCATCCCTCGCCGGAAGCTACCAAAATATTCTGAGGCACAGGTTTTCAACCGATGCAATTCACCACTGAGGCAGATTATTATCCTTCGGCACAATGGTTCGCTTCCATCTATTACTATCTCATTCCTCTTCGTCGGCTTTCACGCCGCACAGTATGACGTATTCCTTCATCTCACTCACGCCCAATGGCCCCGAACCGAGGCCAATCAGGACCGGTAACGATCCTGTTTCGAGTCCGCCGGAACCGAATCCTATCTTCGTTCATCGTGATCGTGTCGTATCACAATCGGGCGTCTGCTCGAGCTTACGGCTAACCCGCATTTCTCACCCATTGATCAGAGCCGCGACCGTAAGGGAGCGG
>CAYXGR010000117.1:6613-8453 GCA_964464525.1 uncultured Planctomycetaceae bacterium | reverse complement strand
GATCGAGCCTGGAAAGATGACGCCCATTGAAATAGCGGTTCGCGAGATCGCCGAGGGAAAGATCAAGTTCGAGGAACCATCGGACCGTGACGCCTCCTGATAGAACTTCCGACGCACCGACCGTCGCCTCCGACCTGGCGGGCTGCGAGGTGGTTGTCGCGGTTTGCGGGGGGATCGCCGCCTACAAGACTGCGACGCTCGTTTCGACGCTGGTCCAGCGCGGAGCGGGTGTCTCCGTCGCCATGACGTCGGCGGCGCAACGCTTTATCACACCGCTTACCTTTGAATCCCTGACCGGCCGGCCCGTGTTCACAAGTCTCTGGGAGGCCACGGACACCCACGATCCCCAACACCTTCACCTGAGCGAGGCGGCCGATTTGCTGGTCATTGCCCCTGCGACGGCGAACATGATCGGCAAGATCGCCGGGGGCATCGCAGACGATCTGGTGTCCACGCTGGTGATGTCGGCGACCGGCCCGGTCCTGCTGGCCCCGGCGATGAACACGCGGATGTGGGAGAACCCGGTTGTGCGGGAGAATCTGCAATTGTTGAAGAATCGCGGCTACGCGGAGGTGCCACCCGAGGCGGGCTGGCTGGCCTGCCGAACCGTGGGCATCGGGCGGATGGCCGAGCCGGCGACGATTCTGGATGCGGTAGTCGACCATTTGAGAAATGCCGAAACGGAAACGTCAAAACGTCAAAACGCCAAAAAGTCAAAATAACAACAAACCTGATCGGGTGCTTGGACATTTTATCCATTCCGAAAGAAAAATGGACCCCGAAAGAAAAGTTTGGGGAGCGGGCCTTCTCAGTGGTGTGTGATTCCCCACCCTTTGCTGCGCAAAGGATGGGGCACCCGCTTCGCGATTCAGCACGACCGAAACGCAGCCCGATGTGTCGATCAATAAGCCCGTTGAAACGGGCTACAATGGAGGGGCGACGACCCTCGTCACCGGCCCCAAAGGGACCGGCCTAATAGCCCGCTTCGCGGGAAAGCCCCGTAAACGGGGCTGGTTGAATCGCGAAACTAATCGCAATCCAAGACGATGCGGTCAAACGTAATGTCCATGATCGATCAAGGGATCGTTTTCACAGATTGTTAATACCTCAACTCCTATGCGCACAATTTGGGATGCGCGCAACTGTTCGCTACGGATGTCGATGATCCAACAATCAAAACGATCCGGTCGGCGGTTGCGCATTGTTGTCACCGCCGGGCCGACGCGGGAATACCTTGATTCGGTGCGCTTTCTGTCGAATCCTTCCTCCGGAAAGATGGGTTATGCGATTGCCGAGGCGGCGGCGGCGATGGGCCATGCCGTCACCCTCGTCAGTGGACCGGTCGATTTGAGACCGCCGCCGGGTGTGCGCACGATCCTGGTGACGACGGCCCGGGAGATGGCCGAGGCCGCGAAGCAGGCGTTCCGATCCGCCGATGCCGCGATCTTCACGGCGGCCGTCTGCGACTACCGACCGAAACGCCGGGCGGCGCGGAAGCTCGCCAAGTCGAACCGGCCGAAGCGACTGGAACTCGTACCGACGGAGGATATCGCCGCGGCGCTCGGGCGGATCAAGGGTAATCGGGTCACGATCGCCTTCGCCATGGAGGACCACAACGGCCGCGCCCATGCCGAGCGGAAGATGCGTCGCAAGAACTGTGATGCGATCGTGTTGAACGGGCGGGAGAATATCGGTACGGAAAGGGCGCGGGTCGAGTACCTGGTTTTGGGTAGAGCCTGGAAACGCTGGCCGATGGCGTCGAAGGCGCGGCTGGCGCGGCGGCTGGTGGGGGAATTGGTGGGACTTGTGAGGCGGGGGTGAGTTTCGAGTTTCGAGTTTC
>CAYXGR010000117.1:0-6513 GCA_964464525.1 uncultured Planctomycetaceae bacterium | reverse complement strand
GAGTTTCGAGTTTCGGGTTGTGAGTGATCACAATGGATTGATGAATTGTTTCGCGGAGGCAGTTGGGTGGATGGGCGGCCGCACGGGCTGAAGCCCGTGGCTCTTATTTGGGGGGGCGTTGTTGGGCTGTGCCCACCCCATGATGATGCTGCCCACCCTATGATACTGTTGATACAATAGTGTGATGAGCCGTGGGCGAAGACGTAACAAACAGGGGGGTGATCGGGGGAAGGGATCGTCCCGGCGACCGATTCGGGAAAGGGTCGTCCCTGACGGTTCTCATGAAGGCACGTTGTCGGATTCGATCGGCTCGGCGGATTGGGACGGAGAAACGGAGCCGGGGCGGTGGCTGGCTCTGCTGATCTCGATTGTGCTGGTTGGGGCGCTCGTCGCCGCTGTCCATTGGCCTGTGCTCTCGGCGCAGGCGCTGACGATCGATGACAGTGAGTTTCTGATTGATAATCCGCTGGTGCAGAATCCGGGTTGGGACTCGGCGAAGCAGTTCCTTGTCGAGGTGCTCGAGCCTTCGACCGTCGGGGGATATTATCTACCACTGTCGATGATCTCGCTCATGTCGGACTACGCGATGGGCGGCCGAGTAAGCGATCTGGAACCCTTCCATCGCACGAGCCTGATCCTGCACATCCTCAACACCGGGCTGATTATCCTGCTTTTATACGCGCTGTTCGGGCGGGTGATGCCCGCCGTGCTGGCGGGGTTGCTCTTCGGAGTTCATCCGCTGACGGTCGAGCCGATTGCGTGGGTGGGCGAGCGGAAGACGCTGCTGGCGGCGTTTTTCGCGTTGTGGTGCTTGCTGGCCTATGTGCGTCATACGCGCATCCGTGGCGGCGGGCGGTGGTTGTGGATCGCCACCGTGTTGTATCTGCTGGCGCTGCTGTCGAAACCCACGGCGGCGCCGTTGCCGCTGCTGCTGATCCTCGTGGACTACTGGCCCTTGCAGCGCCTCAATCTTCGATCGCTTCGGGAAAAGACGCCGTTCTTTATTCTGGCCGCCGCCTTCGCCGTCATCACGCTGATGTCGCACGCGCGAACCGCGGGCTTCGCCCCGACGGAAGGGGCGGGTCCACTCCGTATTCCGCTGACGATCGGCTACCTGATCCCATTCTATCTCGGCAAGATCGTCTGGCCGGTGAATCTCTCATCGGTCTATCCGCTGCCGGATCCGTTGGTGCTGTCGAATCCCGGTGTGATTGCAGGTCTCGCAGTCTCGGGGCTGCTTATCGTGATTCTCGTGTATTCGCGGCGGCGCACGCGGGCTTTGCTCTGCGGCGGATTGTTCTTCTTCGTGGCTATTCTGCCGACGCTGGGCGTGGTGCAATACAGTTGGGTGACCGCGTCGGATAAATATGTCTATCTGCCGGCGATCGGACTGCTGATGATGCTCGCGTGGGCGCTGAGCAAGGCGTGGGTGATCGAGGATCGGCGTGGGCGCGCGGTGCGGATCGGCATCGTTGTGGCGGTGTTGATGTTGGCGAGCGTCGAGACGCGCGGGGTTCGGGGCTATCTGAAACAGTGGCGGGATACGGAGGTGCTTTCGACGTATATGCTGACGTTGACGCCGAATGCCGCCCCGGTGCATGTCAACCTGGGCGCGGCATTGGACGCGCAGGGGCGATTCGCGGAGGCCGT
The DNA here is from genome assembly GCA_964464525.1 of uncultured Planctomycetaceae bacterium. GTDB lineage: Bacteria > Planctomycetota > Phycisphaerae > UBA1845 > UTPLA1 > CAYXGR01. Next base: position 4,863 of record CAYXGR010000117.1, on the reverse strand, counting down.
CGAGCACTACCGAACGGCGTTGGAGGACAGCCCGGGGAATCTGCTCGCGCACAACAATCTGGGGGGGGCGCTGGCCCGGTTGAAACGGTATGACGAGGCGATCGCACATTTTCGCCGGGTGATCGAAATCAACGACCACTACGCCGAGGCGCACAACAACCTCGCTGTGGCCCTGCTGTCTATAAACAAAGTGGGCGAGGCGATTCGGCACTGTCAACGGGCGATCGAGCTCAAGGAGAACTATCCTGAACCCTATTGCAATATGGGCAACGCCTTGATTGCGCAAAACAAGATTGACGAGGCGATTGTTCAATACCGACGGGCGTTGACATACAGGCATGACTACGCCGAGGCGCATTGTCGCCTGGCCGACGTGCTGCAATCGCGGAACAAACTGGACGAGGCGATCGTGCATTACCGGCAGGCGATCCGGTACAAGCCCAACTACGCACAGGCTCACGACAGCCTGGGCTTCGCGCTGGGCACCTCGGGTAAGCTGGAGGAGGCCATCGAGCACCATCGCACAGCCTTGCGGGTCGATCCAAAGTTCGTGTCCGCCCATGTGAATCTCGGCTATGCCCTGGCGTCGAGGGGGCGGTTCGGCGAGGCCATCGAACACTTTCAAACAGCCCTGCGTCTCGATCCCGACAATGGCGCGGCGCATCGCTATCTCGCCCTGGCCTTTCAGAAGTCGGGCCGGCTGGAGGAGGCCATCGCGGCCTATCGTCGGGCACTGTCGGTCGATCCGAAGGACGCCGAGGCACACAATCAGCTCGGGACCGTGCTGACGGTATTGCGACGATTCGACGCCGCGCTGCCGCACTTTCGGGCGGCGATTCGACTGAAACCCGGCTGGCCAGCGCCGGTCAACGGGGCGGCCTGGATCCTGGCGACGCATCCGGATAGGAATAAGCAGGATCCCGCCGAGGCGGTTCGGCTGGCGGAGCAGGCGGCGGAGTGGACCCGGCGAGGGGATGCCGAAATCCTGGACACGCTGGGGGCGGCCTATGCCGCGGCGGGTCATTTTCAGAAAGCGACGACGACGGCCGAGGCGGCCTTGAAGCGGGCGTCGGGACAGGGAGCGGGGCGGCTGGCGAAGATGATCCGAAGCCATATCGAGCTGTACCGGCAGGGGAAGCCCTGTTGCGGAGCAGAAGAATAAGCAGGCTGGTGGATGTGAAATAGCAGGAGATTGCCCGTGCTGGGTTTTCATAAAGGTTGTTTGCTCAATGGATTGCGACGTTTTGGTGTTCGTGATGATCGGTGATCCATACTCAGGCGGTTGGATTCTGCGGAAGGGTGTATGGCTCAGGGTGGGTGACTCTTTACAAGTTGAACGGAACGGAAGTAGTGGGTTCGGGTGGATTTATGAAGAGAATATTAATCGAGATTTAACTCGATTTTTCGCTCGATAGACTTGAATTCGAGGGTTGACTTCGGGTATTATGCGAACTAGATGGAGGGCGAAAGTGATTCCCTCCGGGAACGGAAGCGAAGGAAACAGAAGCGAAGTAGGCGGTACGCACCTCTAGGGAAAGAGGCGTGCTCCTGGTTCACAACCCATTTTAGAGGGAGGAAGTAATGTCCAAGTACACAGTTGGATTATCTCTGGTCGTTGTTGCGGCCCTCGTTTTCTGCGCCACACCGGCATTGGCTGCCGTTGGTGGTTATGCAGAGCAGTTTGCCTATGCCGATGGGCAGTTGACTGACAGTGGTGCAGGGGCCAACGTCTCTGGCGGTCTGTGGACCGGCCACAGTGGAACCACCTTCAATGACAATGTTCAGGTCAGTGCCGGTGGCATCAACCTGAACTTCCCCGGCAGTGAAGATGTGCATCGGCTGTCCGGCGGGGTTCTGGGCGCAGGCGACAAGATCTACGCCGCGTTTGACTTTTCGGTACCCACCGGAGGAGCCGCCTTTGGAGACTTCCCATCCAACCAATACTTTGCTCACTTCTGGCCAGCCAATTTTCAGTTCGTTGCTCGCGTCTTCGTGTTGGCCCCGACGGTCGGTGGCGATTTCACGATCGGACTTTCCTCCAGCGGTGGCAATCACAACGTGACATGGGCAGATGACTTTACCTTCGGCCAGACCATCAAAGCGGTTCTCTCATACGACTTCGATACCGGCGACTCCGAACTCTGGCTTGATCCGATCAATCAGGCATCCGCGAATATCGTGGATACCGGCGTTACGGAGCCGGGTGCGATCGGGGCTCCGATCGAAGGTTTCGCCTTCCGGCAGGACTTCTGGGGCAGCGGTGTCAATCCCTACCAGGTTCGCGTCGAGAACAACTTCGTGAGCAACAACTTCAATGACGTGTTCACCGGCGTCCCCGAGCCGACGACGCTGGTCTTGCTCGGCATGGGCGGCATGATCCTGCTTCGTCGCCGACGCTAAGGTAACGAACGCAGCAAGTACAGATTCTTCCGGTCCCGGTTCGTCTTTGAACTGATCTCCTCTTTGGCGACCGGCCGGAATCGGTTGTGAACCCCGTGGGTCGCGAGTACGATTGTGTACTCGCGGCCCGCTTTTTTGCGCGCTCCATCCGCACGCAATCGGATCGTGACCGGACTTCTAAAACGCGGGAGGAATTCTTCGTGCCGAATCGCATCCGATCCCTCAGAACCAAATCCCTCAGTGCCGTTTCTATCAGAGCCGTTTCTATCAGAGCCGCGACCGTCAGGGAGCGGTTATCTCCCAAATTAACAAAGGGTTCTTCCTGCGGACGCCGACCGCTTCCTTACGGGCGCGGCTCTGATATTTGTCGCGGCTCTGATATCGGGTGCGGCTGTGAATGTGTTGGGTGGCATGCCCAAGCCTCCAGGCGCGGGCATGCTGGGCAGATAGCTGTCGCCATGGCCGCGTTTTGCCTGGCCTTGCCACACGTTGCCCTGGCCCAGACAACCCAACCGGCGGGATTCGACTTTGACGCCCTGATCAAAAAGTCAGCCGAGCGGCCCATCGAGAAGGTGGACCTGCTGTCGCCCGACGGTCAGAAACTCGGCGACGCGGATCGGAAGGCGATCGAAAAGAGTGACGGTCTGATGGACCAGTCCGAGACCGACCGGGAGAAGGGGGATTATGCCGCCGCCGCCCGACAGGCCCGCGAGGCATCCTCCATCCGTCGTCGGATTCTCGGCGAGGAGCATTACCTCTCTGTCACCGCTCGGGTGCGGGCCGATGCGATGGAGCTTTGGGCGAAGATCCCCAAGGACAAGCAATCGCAACTGGCCGAATCGGACGCCCAATTGAAATCGGCGCTGGAATATCTCGACAAGGGTGAATTCAACCCGGCGCGGGAGGCCGCCCAGCAGGCACTGACAACGCTCGAGGCCGTGCTGCCCAAGGACCACGTGGAGACCGGGGCGGCGGTTTTGCAACTGGGCTCGGCCCTGCTCGATCTGAGTGAACTGGGCGCGGCGGATGCAAACATGAATCGGGCTCTTCAAATCATCGAGGGCGCCTATGGTGGTGATCATCCCGAGACGGCACGGGTGCTCGACCGACTTGGTTGGTTGCGTTTCCGTCAGGCGCGGCGGGCCGGTGATCAGGCGGCGAAAAAAATGAGAGAGGCGATCGATCTGTTCGAGCGGGCCGTGGCCATCTACGGCAAGACGCTTGGCGAGGATGTCGATCTGGCCGAATCGCTCGACAACATGGCGACCGCCCGCACCTACCTCGGGGATACCCGCCGGGCCCTGGTGGAAAAGTGCCGGGCACTGGTCATTCGTCGCGAGGTGCTGGGGCCCGATGCGCGGGATACGGGCGTCTCCTACAGCAACCTGGCCTGGATGTTCGATCGAGCGAAGCAGACGGAGACGGCGGTTCGGCTTCGGGAACAGGCCCTGGCGATCTTCGAAAAGCGCCTTGGGCCGGAGCATCCCTATGCGTTGATGGAACTGGGCAAGCTCGCGGAACATCATCTCGCCAGCGGCCAAAATGAGGAGGCGATCCGTCTTTATGAGGATGCCACGCGACGGGATGCGAAACATGCGGAAGAATCGCGGCCGGGGGTGCTCGAACGGATGGGGGCATTGGGCATCGCCTATATTCGTGCCGGTCGTATCGAGGATGGCGTCGCGTCGTTCGAGCGAACCTATGACCGTGCCCTGCGGGATTACGAGAAGGGCCGGCAGCTACCCGCCCTGCGCACCCTGTTTGAGATGGCCAATACCTGTCGGCAATATCGCCTGTTCGCACAGGGTGTGAAGTATCTGAAGAAGATCGTCGAATACGACAATCAAAATCGGCAGCGTGCGGACGACTTGTCGATGACCCGGCGGGCGGCCATGCTGGGAACGCTCTACATCGAGCTGGGCCGGCTGGATGAGGGGAAGCGTATCTTGTCCGAAGTGGTCGATCGCATTCGCAAGCTCACCGACGATGAGAATATCCAACTGGCAGGTGTGATGCTGAACCTGGCGCGGATACACGAGAAACAGGGCGATCTCGAGGAGGCCGAGCGGCTGTGCGAGCAGGTCATGCGGATCAGCGAGGCCAAGCTCGTGCGGAATACGTTCGGACCGGCCTATGCCCAGTTGTGGCTCGGGCGAATCTACACGCAGCAGAAGCGGTTCGGTCTGGCCGATTTCGCCCTGCACGAGGCGGAGACGCTCTTCAAAAAGTTCGAGAAATCGGACCCCAGCGGCACCGTGATGATCCTGCAGGAGCGGTCAAAATGGCATGCCCTGAAGGGAGACGGCGAGAAGGCGGTGGCCTTGCTGCGGGATGCGCTGAAGCGGTCGCGGGAGCTGGCCAAGACGGCCGCAAGCGTCCACAGCGACGCCCTGACGGCGGAGATCCTGAATGACCTGCTCGACCAGACGGAGAAGGGGAGCGCCGTCGACAAGAAGGACCGCG
>CAYXGR010000116.1:5620-8577 GCA_964464525.1 uncultured Planctomycetaceae bacterium | reverse complement strand
GGTCGCGGCTCTGATCATGGTCGCGGCTCTGATCGATCTTTGAGAATTGCGGGCTAGTTCCCGGTTCCCATTGTTGCCGGGCACAATCCAGCGAGTTTGTTCACGACCTCCGGGATGATTTCAAGAGCGCGATCGATTTCGGCGTCGGTCGTTTCGCGCGAGAGGCTGAACCGGACCGCGCCGTGGGCGATGCGCTCGTCGAGGCCCATTGCCTTCAGGACGTGCGATGGCTCGAGCGATCCGCTGCCGCAGGCCGACCCGCTAGACGCGCACACGCCTCGTTCGCTGAGTGCGATGAGAATCGCCTCGGCCTCCAGGGTTTCGAACGCGATGTAGGTGGTGTTGGCCAGACGCCGATCCCGATCGCCGATGACCGAGGCTCGGTCTACGCGATCGAGAATGCCCTGTTCCAGTCGATTTCGCTGATCAGCGACACGGGTTGAAAATGCTTCGATGCCTGATCCGGCCCGTTCGGCGGCGGCGCCGAATCCGACAATCCCGATGACATTATGGGTACCGGGGCGAAGGTCTCGCTCCTGGTGCCCGCCGGAAAAGATGTTTCGAAGTCGAGCACCCCGGCCAACCACCAGTGCGCCGACGCCCTTGGGACCGTGTATCTTATGCGCCGACAGGCTGAGCAGATCGGCTCCCAGTGCGTGAATGTCGAGTTCCATTTTCCCGGCGGCCTGCACCGCATCGACATGAAGTGGTACTCCTCGGGATGCCGTCAGCCTCGCGATTTCGGGAATTGGAAACAGGACGCCAGTCTCGTTGTTGGCGAGCATCACGCTGGCCAGCGCTGTTTCATCGTCAATCGCTGCCTCGAAGGCATCCAGATCGAGATGCCCTTGCGTATCGACGGCGATAAAGGAGACACGATAGTTTTCTCTTGCGAGCCGTTCGGCCAGGGCGTGGACGGCTACGTGTTCGACGGCGCTGATCACCAGGTGGCGTTTATTCGGATAGGCAGCCAGAGTGCCCAGGATCGCCAGATTGTCCGCCTCGGTTCCACCGCTTGTGAACACGATATCTCGCGGCCGCGCTCCGATCAGGTCGGCGACCTGCGTCCGCGCAATCTCCACCGCATGACGCGCGGCCTGACCGGCGCGGTGAAGACTGGATGGATTCCCGTAGTGCTCGCGGATGAAGGGCTCCATGGCCTTGAAGACCGGTTCAGCGATGCGTGTCGATGCGTTGTTGTCCAGGTAAATCGTTTTCATAACGAATAACACTATAGCCGATTGGCTGCCTGTTTCCCACACGTGTCAAGGCCGAACTGCGATCGCGGTTTGCTTGACACGTTATGGGCAGGGTTTCATAATTCCCGCGGAGATCGTCCTCTCATGGCTGCCGAATATATTTCACTCAATCCCGATTCTCGCGATTCGCCCGAAATCGCCCGTGCGGCCAAGGCCTTGTCGGAGGGGGCCCTCGTCGTGTTTCCGACCGAGACTGTCTACGGTCTGGCGGCCAGCGCTGCGGTAGATACCGGTATCCAGCGACTTCGCGACATCAAGCGTGGGGATTCCACGCGCCCCTACACCGTCCATCTCGCCCGGGCGTCCGACTGCGAGGACTATGTTCCCGATATCAACCCCATGGGGCGGCGTTTCATGCACAAAGCCTGGCCGGGGCCGCTGACTTTGATATTCAGTGTCGCCGATCCTGCTTCCGCCCCGGTCCACTCCCGGCTCAGCGAGCGGGGCGCCGCCTCCATCTTCGCCGAAAAGTCCGTGGGTCTTCGGTTCCCGGATCATCCAGTCGCCGAATCGCTCCTGGCGGCGGCCGGGACACCAATCGTGGCTACCAGTGCAAACTTCACAGGCGGACCTGCACCGGTCGATGCGGACCGAATCATGGACGATCTGGGCGATCGGGTTGATTTCGTCCTGGATACAGGCCCCACGCGCTATCGAAAAAGCTCCACTATTGTTGCATGCAATGGGGACGGTTATCGCCTCATCCGGGCCGGCGTCTGGGATGATCGCACCATCCGTCGCCTGTCCACACTCAATATCCTTTTCGTTTGCACGGGGAACACCTGTCGCTCGCCGATCGCGGAGGGTCTGTTCAAACAGATGCTGGCCGTGAAGCTCGGGTGCGCGCCGGAGGCGCTGCCCGACAAGGGCATCCTGGTGCAATCCGCCGGTACCCTGGGCTATTCGGGTACCCGTGTCTCCAAGGAGTCGGTCGAGGTCTGTGAAAAGCGAGGTGTGGATATTTCGGATCATACCTCACAGGGTTTGACGGTCGAACAGATTCATTCGGCGGATCATATCTATACCATGGCCACGCAGCACATCGATGCCATCCACACCTTGTCCCCGTCTCATGCGGATAAAGTCGTGTTGCTCGATTCGAAGGGTGATGTGTCCGATCCCATCGGTGGATCCCTCGAGGAATACGAACGCGTGGCCGAACGGATTCACAAGGCGTTGGAAGCAAGAATAAACGAGGTAGCCGTATGAAAATCGCATTGGGCGCCGACCATCGAGGATACGAAGCGAAGGCGCATATCCGCGAATTGTTGACCGAGATGGGTCAGGAGGTCATGGATTTCGGGACCGATTCGTCGAAATCGATGGACTATCCCGATCCGGCCTACGCCGCCTCCGGCTCCGTTCAGAAGGGCGAATGCGAAGTCGGCGTGTTGTTCTGTGGAACCGGTATCGGGATGTCTATCACGGCGAACAAGCTTCACGGCATCCGCGCGGCGCTCTGCCATGACGAGCTGACCGCCGAGATGGCCCGTCGACACAACAATGCCAACGTGCTCTGTCTCCCCGCCGATCTTGTGGGGGATGCACTCATGCGCCGAATCGTGGAGGTTTGGCTGAACACCGAGTACGAGGGGGGCCGACACGATCAGCGGATCAACAAAATTATCGACATCGAGAACAAGCAGTGTGAGCGCTGACGATCCACCCTCGGATGCTGTACGGGTGCTGGACCGAGAA
>CAYXGR010000116.1:4323-5520 GCA_964464525.1 uncultured Planctomycetaceae bacterium | reverse complement strand
CGGGTGCTGGACCGAGAACCCTTTCTTGGTCCTCCATGAACGGGAATCCCTTCCCGTGATGTTTTTGTTTTTATGATTTCGACGTTTCGACGTTTCGACTAAATGGAGTGCGACCCATGCTTCGATTAAGCCGTGGTTCGGTCTGTTGCGTTGTTGTCTTCTGGGCGGCCGTCTGTGCCGGAGCGGAAAAACCGGTGATCAGTGTTCACGGTTCCGCGCACCAGATGTTTGAGCCGGATACCGTCCGTGTGCGCTTTCGTGTTTTTTCGCATGGCATGACCGCGGCTTCAGCATTGGGGAAGCTCGATGCCGGTCAGTCGCTCCTGGAAGAACGATTGGATGACCTCGGGGAACCCAAGCCTGTCCACCGATTCGGGAATCGTCACGCGCTTCGCGAGGACAAGGATAAGTCCAAACCGATGCAGATCATCGTGCAAAACATGATGCAGGGAGGGAACGATGACGAAGAAAACGAGAACCTGATCCGATTGGTGTATACCGTCACGTTGGAGTGGAAGCTGACAGGCGACTCTTTGGATGCCCATTATCGTCAGCTCGATTTGATCCGCGATCAGTTGGAGGAGATTAAGGTCGTCTCCTCACGAAACGACTCGAAGAAGGACCATGCCGAGGGAGAAAGCAGGGAGGAGGCGGTCGAGGAGGAGGAAGACCCTACGGAATCGCCCGCCATTAAGCTCCGCTTTACCGATGGGCCGAGATATTATTTCATCCGACACTTGAAAGAGGCGGAAGCGGACGCGTGCGCCGGTCTGGCGTTCCAGGATGCGAAACGGCGGGCCTCGCGATTGGCCCGGGCCGCCGGGGGCAGACTGGGCTCCATCGTCAGGTTGTCGGAGCAAGCCAGCATGAATCAAATATTTTCCCAACGGAAAAATTATCAATCAACACTCAATATGATGTTCGGTACCAGCACGCCCAGCTTTGAAGAGGATGCGCATTCACCCCCCATGGAACTGGTTTCCGACGGGCTCAAGCCGATCGAGTACAAGGCGGAGATAACCGCCGTATTTTCTCTCGAATAGTCAGAACCCAGGGCTGGGGATCCACGGATGGGTCGGATGATACAGCCTCCGTTTGGTTCGCCACTGCCAAGGCACGTTTCTTGGGAATCGTGCCTTGACAGTGCCACCCGTGCACGTTTCTTGGGAATCGTGCCTTGACAGTGCCACCCGTGCA
>CAYXGR010000116.1:0-4223 GCA_964464525.1 uncultured Planctomycetaceae bacterium | reverse complement strand
CTTGGGAATCGTGCCTTGACAGTGCCACCCGTGCACGATCAACAGATGGGTCTGATGACCCATCCTACGCATTGTCATGGACTCCATTGCGGTTTTTCGTTTCCATCCGGGTAGCCAGAATCACCCATTTCTCGTTATAATGTCGGGTTTTGAGCGCGGAGAAGGTATAACACACCCGTGGGACGCAATACGAACTTGGTAGCTCGGCTCGACGGCGAGGATGCAACCTCATGACGGAATTGACACCGCGACAAATTGTCGCGGAACTCGACAAGTACATCATTGGCCAGGCGGACGCCAAGCGTGCGGTGGCCATCGCGATTCGAAATCGTTGGCGACGTCTTCAGTTGCCGGATGCGATGCGCGAGGAGATAGGCCCGAAGAACATCCTGATGATCGGTCCGACCGGTGTCGGCAAGACGGAGATCGCGCGGCGGTTGGCGTCGTTGGTGAACGCCCCCTTTCTGAAAGTCGAGGCTACGAAGTTTACCGAAGTTGGCTACATGGGCCGCGATGTCGACTCGATGATCCGGGATCTCCTGGAACTGTCCGTCTCAATGGTTGAGAAAGAACAGACGGAGGTCGTTCGGGAGGCGGCCGAGCAACAGACTCAGGAGCGTATTCTCGACGAGTTGTTGCCCCGCGCAACCGAAACCGACGACTCGGAACCCGACGCCGAGGGATCCGAGGCGCGTCGCCAGCGCACGCGTGAGAAATTCCGCGCTCAACTCCTTAGCGGCGAATTGGAAGACCGCCTGATCGAACTTCGTGTCGAGAAGAAGGTCGCGCCGATGGGGATGCTCGCCACCACGATCGGACCCGATCAGATGGGTCCGGAGATCCAGGACTTGATGGATCGGATCATGCCCAGCCAGCCGAAGGACCGGAAGGTGACGATTCGCGAGGCGCGAAAGATTCTATTCGACGAGGAGTGCGAAAAACTGATCGACCGCGATAAGACGATCGAAATGGCGATCCAACGCACGGAAAACGGCGGCATCGTCTTCATCGACGAGATGGACAAGGTGTGCATCGCATCGAGCCATCAGGGGCCGGATGTCAGTCGGCAGGGTGTTCAGCGCGACCTGCTCCCCTTGATCGAGGGTTCCAATGTCAACACACGGCACGGCATCGTGCGGACGGATCACATTCTGTTCATCGCCGCCGGCGCCTTCCACGCCGCCAAACCCAGTGATCTGATGCCCGAACTTCAGGGGCGTCTGCCGATCCGCGTCGAATTGGACGATCTGACGAAGGACGACTTCGTGCGGATTCTCCAGGAACCGAAAAATGCGATCACCAAACAACAGATCGCCCTGATCGGCACCGAGGGGATCGCGCTGACATTCACCGACGACGCAGTGGATGCCATCGCCACGATGTCGGCACAGGTCAACAAGACAACGGAAAATATCGGCGCACGGCGCCTTCAAACGATCATGGAGAAGGTGGTCGAGTCCTTGTCGTTCGATGCACCGGATTTGAACGAGTCGAAGCGGACGATCGACGGGAAGTATGTCACGCAGAAGCTGGCGGATATTGTCAAGGACGAGGATCTGAGCAAGTTTATACTATAATCACTGTGCACGTAACGAAAACGTTCGGGCTATCGTAATCGGGAGAAACGGATCATGAACCCACACACGCGAACACAATTTCAGGCTGGCCGGCGGCTCGGAATCCTGATGTTGCCGATGATCTTGATGCTCTGCTCGACGAGCTTCGGTCAGACCCTCATGGGGGGGATGGCCAAGCAAAAGCCCATTGATTTCAGCGATCGCGTCGTCACGTTCAACACGCCGGATGGCGTGACGATCGTGGCGGACTACTATCCCGTCAAGGTATCTTCCGGTAAAAAGACGCCAATAGCTATCCTGATCCACATGTATCCGGCGGATCGTTCCAGTTGGAAGCCGTTCGTTCCGAATCTTCGCGAAGCCGGGATCGCGGTCCTCGCCTACGACATCCGGGGCACCGGCGCAAGTACGAAACCGGCCAATCTCAAACTGGAAGAGGGCTACAAGAGCCACGACACCGCCCATTTCCAGCAGGCCTTCATGGACGTGGCCGGTGCAACTGCCTGGTTGAGTAAACAGAAAAACATCAACTTGAATCGCCTGGTTTGTATCGGCGCCAGCATCGGGTGCAGCATCACGCTCGATTTCACGATGCGCACGGACGAACCCAAGGCCGTGGTCTGCCTCTCGCCAGGTACGAACTATTTTGGTGTGGACTCCAAAGAGCACATCAAGAATTGCTCGAGCACGCCTATTCTGCTCATCTCTCCAGAGGCTGAATACGGGGCCGTCAAGGAGCTGGTCGAAGCATCCGGCGGCAAGGCCAAGTCCAAGAAATATCCCGGGGGCAGGAATCATCACGGCACCGGGATGTTCGATGCCGACTATGGCGAAAAGGTCAAGAAGAAGATCATGAGATTCGTCAAGAAGCATCTTGGCATCAAAGACAAGAAGAAGAATGACGACTCGGACAAGAGTAAGAAGAAAAAGAAGAGGAAGAAAAAGCACAAGAAGAAAACCGGCGCGTGATTCCCGCGGCGCCGCTGTTTATGGGGACGGATTCATCGATCACGCAACACACATCAAGTCTTGCTCCATCGGATCCATCCGCCTGGACGCACCCATGGTTCAGGCGGCCCTCTCTGGCTACAGCGATGTCGCCATGCGCCTGCTCGCCCGTGAATACGGCTGTCCCTATACCATCAACGAAGTCGTGTTGGACAGGCTGATCCCCGAAGGCGGGAAGAAGATGCGGCGCATGCTCGCCGTCGATCCCGCTGAACACCCCGTCGCGGGGCAACTCATGGGTAGCGAGCCGGTCCAATTCGCCCGCGCCGCCGATGAAATGGTTTCGCTCGGCTACGACGCTATCGACGTCAACTTCGGATGTCCCGTCAAAAAGGTGCTGGGTCGTTGCCGGGGCGGCTATCTTCTTTCCGATCCGTCCGCCGCGCGGGATATTCTATATCGAGTCCATGACGCCGTAGGCGGGCGTGTTCCCGTCACCCTCAAGATGCGCCGTGGCATGGACGACTCGCCGGAGAGCGAGCGAAACTTTTTCGAGATTCTCGACGCCGCCTTCGAGATCGGCTGCGCCGCGGTCACTGTCCACGGCCGGACGGTCGCGCAACGATATGTCGGCCCGAGCCGATGGCCCTTTCTCGCAAAAGTGAAGCACCATGTCGGCGATCGGATCATCCTGGGCAGTGGAGATTTATTTACCGCGCCCGATTGTATTCGCATGCTCGAAGAGACCGGCGTGGACGGCGTTTCGATCGCCCGCGGCGCGATTGGCAATCCATTTATCTTCTCCGACCTGCGAGCCCTCCTCGACGGCCGGCCCCTGCCCGATCCGCCCACCCTCACCAAACAACGCACCGCGATCCGTCATCATTTCGATCGAATGGTTTGCCTGTACGGCGATAAAAAGGCCAGCGTCCTTTTTCGTAAGTTCGGCGTTCGCTACAGCGAGCTGCACCCGTGCAGTGCCGATGTGAAAATGGCATTCGTGAAATCCGCAAGCCCCGACGCGTTTCATGCCCTGTTGGATAGATGGTACGACGACGAAAGCGCCTTTCCTCCGGTCCGGCGGTGCACGCGTCCCGAGGCACTCATCGCGGCGGGTGCGACAACCGCACTGTGATCGGGCGATCGTGGCGTTGCCATCCAGCAGGATGGTATTTTATCCAGCGATGACCATGCCGTTCATTTTAATGGAAAAGGATGACGCGATCTCCAAAACCAAAAGGAGGGGGGTACGACTCCTTTTCTGCGGTTTTCGAGCCGCACTGCCCAAGGCAGACAGGTACGCTAAGTCATGCGTTCGGCGTGAGTATCTCACCCAGTTCGGTCGATCGCCGGTGGAGTTTCGCCAAGGGCTGGCTGCATCGGGAGATCAGGAAGGGAGACTGAGTTGACGCAGAAGCGTTGGCACCTCGTCCGATCAGAAACGCTCCGCGCTGGCGGTGTCCCAAGCCTCGGAAAAGTTTCCGCAAGCGGGACTTGTCGCTGACGGCGATGACGACAACAACGCACCCGGGTCGAGGTATTGGTAGATCCGGCCATAGTCCAGGACTTCCGTCGGGCTGACACGCCGCTGGATGTGTCGCGGTCGCAACTCTTTCGGGTGGGACAGTCCCGCCGCGCCGAGAATCTCCAGGAAGCTGTTGACCGTATTCTTATGATAGTTGAACACGCGGTCCTTCT
>CAYXGR010000115.1:0-8585 GCA_964464525.1 uncultured Planctomycetaceae bacterium | reverse complement strand
GGTTGAGGGCCTAGTGACCTTTATTGGTCGTGCAGGTTCAAGTCCTGTTTCCCGCACTCACGACCGATGAATTGGGGTGCCCGTTCGGTTCGAGTCCGGGGCACTGCAATACTTTTTGCACTTTACAATCTGCAAAACGAATTTACAATAGGGAGCATGAGTAACATGTCAGCTATTGCCGGTTATCTAACCCCCGACGAAGCGGCCGCGGTCATTGGCGTAAGCCATTCGCAGGTCACGCGATATATCAAAGACGAGCGGCTTCCATCCATGCGCGTCGGCTGGCAGATCCTGATCCCAACCAAGGCGGTCGAGTCTTTTCGTCGACCGCCACGCGGAAATCCGAATTTTCGGGAGTCTGCAAAATAATTTGCAGATAGGGGTTGCAAGATACAAAAGCTTTTGCATAATGCCGTCAGTTGATCAACGGTGATCGACCGGCGGCTTTCTATTTGGCCACTCTGGCCGACCTGATTGTCGCGATCTTTCGACAATTCGACGCCCTGCCGTAACACGGTAGTTTCGACGCACGGACGCGGCGGGGAACGGAGGCGATCATGCTTGCGAGCGTCACTCTTTGGGCAGCTATCTCTGCGGTCACCGCTCTACTGATCGGTGTCGGGATCGGGACTGTAATCGGCTGCTTCATTTCCTCACCGCTGATTCCTGACGACAGAGGGGACATTTGATGGCGGCTGTTTCCCCCGCCTGAAACGGACGTACCACCAAGGGACTGACGTGGCGGGGTTTTCCGCCGCTCGATGCACGACGCGGAGGGCGGCTTACTCAAGGAGGGTTGGTCATGTTGATTTTGTCACGGAAGAAAAGCGAGAAGATCGTTTTCCCGAGCTTGGGGATCTCCATCATGGTTATCGAGATGCGGGGTGACCGAGTGCGGATCGGCATCGATGCCCCCGACGAAGTCCCGGTCCACCGGGAGGAGGTCTGGGATCGGATCCAATCCGAGGACGATGCAGCGGCGTGACACGTTTGGTCACTTGACGGAGGGCGACATGTCAGAATTGAAACTGCAAATGGGTCGATACAAACTGATCGAGATCGCGAAGGTCGACGTCCGGGGTCGATCGAGAAAAGACCTCGGTGACGTGGCCGCGCTGGCCGAGAGCATCCGCTCGGTCGGTATCCTCCAGCCGATCGTCGTCACGCACGAGAACAAGCTGGTCGCTGGCCGGCGACGGATCGAGGCCCTGAAGCGACTCAAGGTCAAGTCCGTGCCGGCCGTCGTCGCCCGCTCGGTCGACTCGCTCTTGACACTCATCCGGGCCGAGCGAGACGAGAACACTTGCCGGAAGGGCTTCACGCCCGAAGAGGCGGTTCGGATGGGCCAGCGGATCGAAAAAGAGGTGAGCAAGCTGGCCAAGACGGAGTGCAAAAAGGGCGGCTCAAAGGGCGGCAAGGCGGCAACCCGAAAGCCAGGCCCCCCAAGCAAGGGTGGGGAAACTTTCCCCACCCTTGCCCGAGATGAATCGAAACGGACGCGTGAGCAGGTCGCCTCGACGGTCGGTATGTCCGGGCGGCAGTACGAGAAGGCTAAGGCGGTCGTCCAGTCCGGCAACAAGGCTGCCATCGAGCAGATGAACAAGAGCGGGAAGGTCGACCCGGCCTACCGTGCCGTGAAGCGGACCGAGAAGAAGCAACGGATGCAGGAGAAGGCGGCGAAGGTGGCAGCCGTCGAAAAGGCCAAATGGGAGATCATCTTGGGTGACTGCCTGGTCAAGCTCCCGGACATCACCGACGCCCGCCTGATTCTCGCAGATCCGCCGTACAACTTCGGCGTCGATTACGGCGAGGATGGTCCAGACGACGCCAGGCCGGTCGGCCAATACCTGCAATGGTGTCGGGAATGGATCACGCTGTGCGCGAACGCGCTCACTGACGACGGCAGCATGTGGGTGATTATCTGCGACGAGTGGGCGGAGCACGTCGCGCGAATGCTAGGCGACGCCGGCTTGTACCGCCGGGCCTGGATTAAATGGTACGAGACGTTCGGCGTGAATTGCACGAACGGTTTCAACCGCTGCTCTCGGCACATCTTCTACTACGTGGTTGACCCGAAGAACTTCGTCTTCAACGCCGAGTCCAAGTACATCCGCCGGCCGAGCGACCGGCAAGCCAAATACAACGACCAACGCGCGGATCCGGCCGGAAAGATCCTGGACGACGTGTGGACCGTACCGCGGCTCGTCGACAACGCGGAGGAGCGGATCCCCGACTTCCCGACGCAAATCCCTCTGGAGATCACTCGCCGGATCGTGGCGTGTGCCTCGGAGCCTGGTGACCTGGTCGTCGATCCGTTCAATGGGAGCGGCAGCACGGGGCACGCAGCACTCGAGTTGCACCGGCGTTACACGGGCATCGAGTTAGGAGATTACTTTTGGGAACTAGCAACCGTGCGGCTGGCTGGCGTTACGCCGTTTGCAGTCGATGCACTCTGAAGTTCTTTGACACGAAAGAGCCGGCCGCTACATGCTTTCGGTGCGGCGGTCGGCTGGACGTGGAGCGGCGGGCACCGCCGTGGATGAATGAAATTCGACGAACTCAAGCTACTGGTTGCGATCAACAGTCTGCGACCGACAGGCGACCCGGTCACTGACGACGCTCGCTTCCGTTACGCGGCCAGCGTCCGAGACGAGTATACGCGACTGTTCGGAACAGTTCAGTTCCCGTGGTCAACGTCCCAAGTCATCGAATGCGGTGTTGCGTGGCGCAAGCAGCCAACGGCACGGATCAAGGCGCAGATCGCGGCGGCTCACGGATATATGTGTTTTTGGACACATCGAGAAAAAGGGCCGTGTTGCGATGACGTGGAGGGCGGGCACGTTGTGCCCAGGGCTCGAGGCGGCGGCGACCTAACTGTTGTGAATGGAATGATCGAGTGCCGCGCCCACAACAACCAGCGACGGGAGCGATCTATTGAGGAGTACTTGAGCAGCGACGACAAAACAAAGGCAAGATCCGTGGTCCCATAAAGATGGCAGGAATGGAGGCGAATATGATCGGAAGCGTTTCAGGCTGGGCAGTTGTTTCTACGGTCACAGCACTTCTTGCTGGCGCCGGCCTTGGCGTTCTAATCGGCTGCTTCATTTCATCACCGCTCATGCCTGAAGACAAGGGGGACATTTGATGACGACCGCACCGCCCGAACCCGGAATCTACTGCGACGTGCCGTTTGGCGAGTACCTAGCCTGGCCGCACGTCAATAACTCGTCGCTGAGTTATGCGGCCAGATCGATGGCTCATTATCGGTACACACCGCAGCAGGCAACGACGTCCGCGATGCGGTTCGGATCGCTTGTCCACTGCGGCAAACTGGAGCCGGCCGCGATCGGTGCCAGGTACGTTGTGATGCCTGACTTCGCCGCGGACATCCGTCGCCCGGACGGCAGCCAGTACACCAACGTCCGCGCCTCGAAAGCATACAAGGAAGCTGTTGAGCAGTGGCGGGAGTCAATCGGAGACAAAGACGTCGTTACGTCCGATGAGCTTTCCACGATGCTCGGCATGGTCCAGTCACTGACGATGCACGACTTTGCTCGCGCCACGCTTTGCGGTCCTGGTCCGTGCGAGGTGTGCTGTGTATGGGACGATCCCGCTACGGGTGTGCGGTGCAAGGCTCGCGCCGACAAGTGGGCCAACGATAAACCAGGCGACACGGCAATCTACGACCTTAAAACAACGCGTGACGCAGGCGATTTCGAACGGGCTATCTATCGGTACTCCTACCATCGGCAGGCCGCGTTTTACGCCGACGGGATGGCAGCTTGCACCGGCGAGGCGAGCGTGGCTTTCGGCATCATTGCAGTGGAGAAAGAGCAGCCATACGGCGTGCGTGGAGCACTGATGTCGGATGCCGCGATGGAGGTCGGCCGCGAGGAATACAGGGCGCTACTGGAGAATATCGCTCGGTCGCGCAGTACGGGCGAATGGCCAAGTTATGCCGATCCGGATGAATGGACGTTGCCGGGATGGGCAATCACTGACACACCAGCAGAACTGACTGTCAACGGGGAGGTAGTGACGCTATGAATATTGATTCCATGTTTCCGAGCAAGTACGTCAAGGCGGAGGACCTCATGAACAGTGACGTGCCGGTTCGGATTGCCAGCGTGGCGTTGGAGAGCGTGGGTGACGGAGATCAGCGGCCGGTTGTCTACTTCGCTGGTATGAACAAGGGCCTAGTTCTCAACCGCACAAACGCCAACCGCATCAAAGGCACGCTCGGTGCTGAGACGTCACAGTGGGTTGGGCAGACAATCACGCTCTACCCGAGCGAGACGGAATTCCGTGGCGAGACGGTTCCGTGCATTCGCGTGCGAGCGAACGGTGCCCCAACTGCACAGCCACAAGCCGCGCCTGCCGTCCCGGCAGCTGTGCAAGCCGCCGAGCCAGTGGCTGTGACCCACACGCCCGACACGAGTGGAGCTGTGAGGTTCTGATGGACGGATGCAACAACTACGACCGTGAGGATTTGTTCGAGCGACACCTAGCCGAGGCTGAGAGGGAGGACCGTTGGGAAGCTCTGTTCCGGTTTTCTGATCATGGGAAGTGTCATATGTCGACGCCACGCCATCAGCGGACGATGTTCGTCGAGTGGATTCACAGCGAGCTGACGACACCACCCACCGACCATCACGTCACGTCAGCCGACACGCCGCGTTTGACCGGCCAGAACGCATCGATCCTCGAACGGTTGAAACGCGGCCCAGCGACGAACCGTGAGCTGGCAGGGATCTCGCTCAAATACACGAGCCGCGTATCAGACCTGCGGGCGGCTGGATATCGGATCCAGTGTGAGCACGGACCGGGCGGGCTCAATACGTACACGTTGGAGGGCGTCTGATATGTGCGGCCAGAGAACACTGTTCGACTGCACGCGACACTGTCACGGATGCTCGAGCGCGGTCGTCCGAGATGGCGGTGATCATTGCCTGCATTGCGGTCGGCGTATCAGCTACCGAATGGGCTTCATGAATTGCGGAGTCCCGGAGGCGACCTGGTGGGACGCGTTGGTCCGCCAGGTGGAGCCGTGCGGAACTGGCGAGTACGACGTTCCCACCGTAGGAGTAGTGATCAGATGAGTCAGCAACTCGAGTACCCAGACGTCGACCAGGCCATTGAGCAGTCGACCCAGAAACTCAAACACGACCTGGCCTGCGGCGGAGTGCTGATCATGCTCCGCGATTCGGGCACCGGCCGTTGGTCGTGTACGTTGCCTGGTCCGGGGCATCCGGTCGTGTCGGCAGACTCGTACGTGAAACTCGTTGAGTTCCTCACGCTGATCGGTGTGGGGTGATGTGAACACTGGAGTTCGGTCCGCAAGGCAGCGGGCCAATAGGATCGGGCCGTCGAACGCACGACGCCGCCGGCGGCCATTGTGGAAGGGAGTCTGAAATGTTGGTTTTGACGCGGAAGCAGGACGAGGTGATCCGAATTGGGCGAGACGTGGAGATTCGCGTCGTGAAGCTCAAGAGCGGGCGCGTGCAGTTGGGGATTGTGGCACCGCGTGACGTTCACGTAGTGCGTGGTGAGTTGGAGGATCGGCATGAAAGGAAGGCTGGATGACGACCTACGAACGTGCAGGAAAGGAAGTGCGAGGGTCAGTGCCCGTGGCAGCTAAGTAGAAGAGTAACGGAATCTCCCGGCACGGAGAATGGATTGGCCGATGGCAAAACTTCCAGCAATGCAGTTCTATCCAGGCGACTGGATGAAGGACCCCGCGTTGCGATCAGTGTCGATCGCGGCCCGTGGGCTGTGGATAGACATGCTCTGCCTGATGCATGAGTGCGACCGCAGAGGCTACCTCCAGCACGTTACAGGCAAGCCCGTGACCGCTGAGCAACTCGCGAGAATGACCGGTTGCTCAACCGACGAGCTTTCCCAACTGCTGCAGGAGCTTGAAGACTCCGGCGTATTCTCCCGCACTGAGCACGGCGTGCTATACAGCCGACGATTGGTACGCGACGAACGACTGAGAAGCAAGCGGCGAGCTTCTGGAAGGCTTGGCGGCAACCCTGTTTTGCTTAACCAAACGGATAAGCAAAATGCAAGCAAAACGCAAGCAAAGCCCCAAGCAAAACGCAAGCAAAAGCCAACCCCTTCTTCTTCATCTTCTTCTTCATCTTCATCTTCGGATAAGAAGAAAACCCCCCCTCCCCCTTTGCCTTCGGCGTTGGATTCGAGGGAATTCCGCTCGGCATGGGACGATTGGGTGGGGCACCGAAAGGAGATCCGCAAGCCGCTCACGCCGACCTGCATCAAGCAGCAGCTTGCCAAGATGGCCGATTGGGGGCAGGAGCGGTCGATCGTAGCCATGCGGCACACGATGGCGATGGGCTGGCAGGGATTGCGTGAGCCCGAGATCGCGACTCAAGCAACCCGTGGATCTCCAGAGCCGGACTACGACGCGATACTGGACGAACAGGTTGGCAAGCTCAAGGAGGCGGAGGCGAATGGACGCCAGTGAATTCGGAGAATGGCTTACGCACCACAAGGCCGCCTATCCGGGCCTTGCACGCTGGCTTGCGCAACACGATGGCCAGATGGTCGTCTGGGCGAAGATCCTGGCCAAGACGGATCTCGCCGCCGCAAAGCGAGCCACAGACGATCTTGTTGCTTCAGACGCCCAGCCGCGTGGCTACGGGGAGCACCCGCGTCATATCAAGCGGCTCGCTTACGACCAGGCACCACAGCGGGACACCCGCTACATCGACGGCCAGCAGGTCGTCTCGTGCGTGCGATGCCAGGACAGCGGCTTACTTTCAGTGATCTCGCCGGGATCGCTCAGTGCGATCTGGCAGGACGATCGGGCACATGGGCTACGGTGGTGCGTGGTCGCGTGTGATTGCGACGCCGGCACGATCCACGCCACTCGTCGCCAGGGCATCAAACGCCCGATCCCCCGATTCACAACGGCCCACATGCTGATCTCGTTTGACGAAGTGTGTTCAGCACAGATCGACGAGACCGGCCGGGCGAACGGGGTCGTCCAGTGGGACGCTGCCCGCCAGGTCCTTCTGGTCCGGCACGAATCCGACGAGCAGAAGTACCGACCGATGACCACGGACCAATGGGCAATGCAATGCGAGGGCGAGGAATGAATGATCAGCAGCAGGCTAAGCCAGAACGGAGCGCATCGTTCACTCCAACGCGGGTGACCGTCCAGACCGGCGATTTGGAAACGTGCTGGCGAGCTGGCGACGACACGGCCGCCGCTACGCAAGTGGCGATTCTGCAGGACGAGATCCAGCAGCTGCGCCGCTACAACAGCGATCTGGCTAGGTTGTCCGAATCGAGGCACCGCAACATGGTCGAGGCCCGTACGATTGTGACGCTCGTCAGTGAAATGCGGACGGCACAGAGGGACTACTTCCGGCTCCGATCGCCGAGCGTGCTAAGCCATGCAAAGCAGCTAGAGGCGAAGGTCGATCGAGAGTTGAAGGAGATCCATGAGCGTGCCCAGCAAGGGAGGTTGTTCTGATGCTGCGGTTCACCGTACATGCGATCCCCATTGCGCAACCACGCCAGAGGGTAGCCGTGCGAGGCAAGCACGCAGTGACTTACACACCAGCACGCCACCCGGTCAACGCATTCAAGGCGGCCGTGCAACTCGCACACGCCGAAGTTGCCAACGGCAAGCCGCTCGAAGGGCCGCTGGAAGTACGCGCGGTCTTTGTTATGCCTCGGCCGGCGTCGCTGATACGCAAGACCAAACCGAACCCACGAGTGCATCGGCCAGTGAAGCCGGACGTCGACAACCTGATCAAGTCACTGCTCGATGGCCTGAACGGTCTGGCGTGGCGTGACGATGCCCAGGTTTGCCGAGTGTACGCCGAGCGTGTGACTGCGTCATCTGGCGAGGCACCTCATGTGGACGTTGAGCTTGGAACGATCGACTTGTAGGGGATGTGAGGCACCGAAAAACTACCGCCACCGCCACTCGCCGTGACGGTGGCACCCCCGTACCGCGCTCGGTGTTTTACCGTGCTGGGCGTGGACGGGGTTTTAATCACAGGAGCCTAGATTATGTCAGACGATTTTGAATTTGGCGTAGGCACGTACCGTACCCGTGATGGGTCCGTGGCGGTGGTGGGATACCTGGACGACGATGATGTCCCCACGACCTACCCATTGGGCGGGTACGTCGTACGCAACGGTCAAAAGTGTTGCGTACATTGGACGGCTGACGGGTTTGCAGTTCACTTAAGCGCGGAGTCCATTAACGACCTAGTCTCGTGCAGTAAACCAGACGAAGGAGCCTCAACTATGTCAGGCGATTTTGAATTCGGAATCGGCGAGTGGGAAACACGCAACGGTCGTAAAGCCGTAATTCTTCACCGATTGATACATCTTACCAGTGAAGACACGTTACTTGGATACTTTGAGTTTGATAGCGGTCAACAGTACACGTCAGTATGGACACTCGGTGGAAAACGGCTGAATGGCGGGTCGTCTCTCTGGAGCCTCAAACGCCCGCAACCCAAACCGCGTGAGTGGTGGATCAACATCTACCCAACCACACAGTATGCCCACAAGACACGAGACGCTGCGAGCGTCAAAGCAATACC
>CAYXGR010000114.1:4757-8760 GCA_964464525.1 uncultured Planctomycetaceae bacterium | reverse complement strand
CGGTTTCTTCTTCTGTGGCACCGGTTTCCAACCGGTGCGATGAAGTCCCCTCGCGCCCGCCCGACTCCTCCCGCCATTCTTCCATCAGCACATGCGCATTGATCCCCCCAAATCCAAACGCGCTCACCGCCGCTCGCCGCGGCGTCCGTTCGTCGCGCGCCCGCCACGGCTCGGCCATCCGCTGCACTCGAAACGGACTACCCGCCAACGGAATCACATCGCCCGAATCGCAGTAGTTCGCCGACGGCGGCAACGTCCGTGCCCGCATCGCCAAAAGCACCTTGATCAACCCCGCCGCCCCCGCGCCGGTCAGCAGATGCCCGACCATCGACTTGATTGAGCCGATCGAACAAGTCCGATCCCTTTCCGTTACATTTCGCCACAATTCCCGCAGGCTCCGAATCTCTACCGCGTCGCCCAACGGCGTCCCCGTCCCGTGGCACTCGATCAAATCGACCGCGTCCGGCGACCACCCCGCCGCCTCATAGGCTGCCCGCATCGCCCGGACCTGCCCCTCCGTGTCCGGGGCCAACAGGCTCCCCCCGATATCGTTGGATAGCCCAATCCCGCGAATCACCCCGGCGATTTCGTCCCCATCCCGGACGGCATCCTCCAGCCGCTTCAGCAACACGACGCCCGCGCCCTCCCCTACGACGAGACCGTCCGAGGTCGCGTCAAACGGCGCGCACCGGCCCGAGGGCGACAGCGCCCGAAGCTGACTGAACCCCATCTGCGTGTAGAGACATTCCGGCCGCGACACCCCACCCGCCAGCATCGCGTCCGCTCGATGCGCCCGCAGTTCGTCGCACGCCAGCTTCAAGGCATAGAGCGACGAGGCACAAGCCGCGTCCAGGGTGTAGCTCCCCCCACCCAGCCCCAGCGCCTCGGCCAACAGCGCCGCGGGCAGACCGGTCACCCGTGCGTTGAGCGGGTTGGTCTCAAGCTGGAAGTCGTCATTTGAATGGTGGAGAGTTTCGCGATCGGGAGATTCGCTTTCGAACAGACACCGCTCGAAGGATCGGCCCAGGATCTCCCGCGTGATCGCCGAGGCCCCGTCGGTCGGCAGGGCGATCGCCGCAAGGATCACCCCGACCCGCCGTCGATCCAACCGTATACCCGATACCGCCGCAAACGCCTGTCGCCCGGCATGCAGCGTCATGTGATAGAGCGGATCGAGGCCGTCAAGGCTACGTGGGTCAATTTCCAATCCCGTCAGATCCGGCGAGAAGTCTTCGACGAAGCAGCCACGCAACGAATAGACATGATCCGGCGCCGGCCCGTCGGCTAACGCCGCGTGCGGGTCAAGCACCCATCGACCCGGAGGCACCTCCCTCGCCAGGTCGCGACCCGCGACGATATTCTCCCAGAACATCTCAAGATCCGACGCCCCCGGAAAGACGCCCCCCATCCCCACGATCGCGATGGGCGAAACGGGGCGATTCACTGCTTGCCTTTCGCTATTCGCCATTCGCTATTCACTATTCGCGATTCCTTCCGATCGAAATGCCGCTCGCAGTCCCGCATCCACGGTACATTCATACCCCTCCATCCGTGCGACAACCGCCCCCCCTGAGGACATGAATGTGAAATCCCCCGTCATCCGATGGGGTTCACGGCGACGCACCTGCAGCGCGACCGTCACCCCATCATTCGGAAATCGATCGCAATACTGCCGGTACCGCCCCAGATAACTCGGCAGCGAGACCGCCCCCATCTCCTCGTGACACCACAGGATGGCCACCTGAAACGCCGAATCGATCGCCAGAGGATCGCCCAGCCAGTCGCTCCGAAGCGGATCGGTCATCCACTCCCCCGGTTTGCCCGCCGTCTCCGCCTCGGCCACCATTCCATCCTTGGAAAAACCGTTCACGCGCCTGATTCCGTGAAGGGCTTTTCCGTGAAAGAGAACATCCTGATATGCACCCGCCACACCAGGCTCATAGGCACGGGCGAACAAGTCACTCGGTATCTCGACCGTCGGGGCGGTCCCTCTCCGCGACGTCAATACCACGTTGGCCCGCGCGTGCAGCGTCTCCGCGCCACCATCGCCCGCGCTGCGGATCGACACATCCACGTCATAAACCTCGCCGCTCCGCCGAGGCTGCCCCACGTAGAACCGAAGCGGTCGCGCCGATCCGTTGTGAACCACGCCCTTCAGGATCCGCAACTCGTCCATCCCCTGAAAACGCAAGCCAGGATTCAGATGCATCGCCGCGTGCGCCATCCACTCCATCATCATCGCCACCGGTAGCACGGGCCGCCCGTCCAAGACGTGCGATCGTAGAATCGGGTGAGACTCCAGATCGAGCAAATGTTCAAATGCCAAATGCATCTCGGCATCCGCAGCAACCCGTGCGTCTGCCGAATCATTTCTTTCGACGCCCGCATGGCCGGCCGCGTCGAGACCCGGCATTTCGAACGATGCGCCGAGCACAACTTCAATAGATCCGTTGGAGGCATCGGCCAGCTCGTCCGCCACGCACGCCCCGCCCGCAACCATCGGGATCAACGCTACCCCCCGTCGCTCGAACTCCGCCTGCAACGCCGGCGTCACCATCCCCCCCTCCCACGGTCCCCAGTTCAGCGACACCACCCGCGCCGACGGCAACCGCACAGCCAGACGCCGAGCCGCCTTGTTCAATACCTCGTTGGCCGCCGCATAGTCCGACTGACCTGCGTTGCCGCATCGCCCGCTCACCGACGAAAACAGAACGACATGCCGCAACGCCTCCCACTCCAAAGCGCCCAGCAGGTTCCGCAGGCCCGCCACCTTCGGCGCCAACACCCGTGCAAACTGCTCCGGCGTCTTGTTTTCGATACGGCCGTCCTGTATCGCCCCTGCCCCGTGGATCAACCCGCGAACCGGTCCTAGCGTCGATCGCACCTCGTCCATAATTGCACGAACCGCCGTCGCGTCACAAACGTCGACATTGTAATAGACCGCCCGTACACCGGACGACGCGAGTCGATCGAGATTGCCGCGGATTTCCCGGACCGCCATGATCCGTGCATACGCCGCCTTCAGCTCCCTCGGTCGTGGTTTGACATTTTCTCCGAACGCGTTTGCCCGGATCGCCGACTTGATCTCCCGTTCCGATTCCAACCCCACCAGCCACGACGGTTCCGCATCGTCCAGGGAAGTCCGACCCAGCAAGACCAGCGTAGGTTTGTACCGCCGGGCCAGCGCCAGCGCCGACTCCGCCGTCACCCCCCGCCCCCCGCCGGTCATCACCACCACGTCTCCCTCGGCGATGGCAGGCGCCCCCGCCGCAATCTCCGCCGATCGAAGTTCCAGACCGCACCGCGCACCGGCACCCAGCCCCACCTCCATCGGACCTGTCGCGGACATTTCCGCCACGATCGCCGAAGCCGCCGCCGCGTGATCTTCCCATCGCAAATCGACATCCAGCGCCCGGCACGCCACCGTCTCCCACTCCCGTGCCACCGTCTTCACCAAGCCCGCCAGCCCTCCCTGCGCCGCGTCAAAATCACCCCCGATCAAACCAAACGCCCCATCCATCCGCGAGACCGTCGCAAGGATCGCCCCCCCGCTTCCCGCCGCACGCAACAGCCCGGGCCCCGCCGCACGCATGATCGCGAAGGCGGCCGTCAAAAAGTCTTCCGTCGCCGGATTCCACAACGCCGCTCCCGCGCCCGATGCCGGTGCCACGACGATCAACCCCCCGATGTCGCCGACCTCCTCGATATCCGAATCGATCCGCACCCGCCGAGCCGGGCAACCCGCCGCACGCAGTCGTGCCACAATCACCTCTGACAGCCCCCCGTCATCATCCGTCACCAGGATCTCATGCCCGGAAGCAACCGCAATCGATCCGCCATTCGCCGGCGGCAACGACACCCTTTGTAACACCCGGCGATTCAAATCTGTCGAATTCATTCGGTCTCCATCATCCTTCGCCATCACTTCGGCACAGTGTTCCTTTTTTTCTACATCTTCTCCTTCTTCTCCTTCTTTTTCTTCTCCTTCTTTTTCTTCTCCTTC